>NZ_JALDUA010000003.1:113582-261720 GCF_023109155.1 Streptococcus oralis
CGGATATTCTGGCAGAATATCTGCTTTTGGCGCTTCATTTGGCACCATAGTTGGCTTAGCCGTACCAACTTTAACAATTTGCGTTACAGGAGCTAGTGTTTCCTCATTGGACAACTCTTGGCGGTCAACCTCTTGACCGTTCGAACTATAGACACGAGTCTTAATCGTACGCTCTCCCTCAACACCTGGTGTTGCGATCTGGCGGGCATCTTGAACCAATTCATCCGTTTCTTCTTCACGAATGGTAAAGTTGATTTTCTCTACCCGAGTTTCATCGGTATAAGTCAACGGGTACTCTGGCAGGGCATCTGCTTTCGGTGGATCGTTCGGTACCATGCTTGGCTTAGCCGTTCCAACTTTAACAATTTGCGTTACAGGAGCTAGAGTTTCCTCATTGGACAACTCTTGGCGGTCAACCTCTTGACCGTTCGAACTATAGACACGAGTCTTAATCGTACGCTCACCTTGGACTCCTGGAGTCGCAATTTGACGAGCATCTCGAACCAATTCATCCGTTTCTTCTTCACGAATTGTGAAGTTAATTCTCTCAACCCGAGTTTCGTCAGTATATGTCAACGGATACTCTGGCAGGGCGTCTGCTTGCGGTGGATCGTTCGGTACCATGCTTGGTTTAGCTGTTCCGACTTTGACAATTTGCGTTACTGGAGCCAAGGTTTCTTCATTCGAAAGTTCTTGGCGGTCGACAACTTGACCATTGGAACTGTAAACACGAGTCTTGATGGTCCGCTCACCTTGGACTCCTGGAGTTGTGATTTGACGACTTCCTTCTGGAATCTCATCTGTATATTGCTCGTCAATAGAAAAATCAATCTTTTCTATTCTAACCTCATCATTTGTAGTCAATTCCAACTCAGAATTCTCATGAATAGGAGCTGTATCAGGATTTGTCCCATATTCTGTCAGTTCTGGAATCTCTTGAACTGGAGCTGTATCAGAACTGGTGCCATACTCTGCCAATTCTGGAACTTCGTGAACTGGGGCTGTTTCTGGAGTTGTGCCATATTCCGTCAATTCTGGAATCTCTTGAACTGGGGCTGTCTCAGAATTTGTGCCATATTCTGTCAATTCTGGAACTTCGTGAACTGGAGATGTTTCAGGACTTGTGCCATATTCTGTCAGTTCTGGAGTCTCACGAACCGGAGACGTCTCAGGACTAGTTCCGTACTCTGCTAATTCTGGAACTTCGTGAACTGGAGATGTCTCGGGACTGGTTCCGTATTCTGTCAATTCTGGAACTTCGTGAATTGGAGAGGTTTCAGGACTTGTGCCATATTCTGCCAATTCTGGAACTTCATGAACTGGAGTTTCTTTTGGTATCGAGTTAGTTGGAGCTGTTCCAACTAAAATAATTTCAGAAACAGGTTCAAGCGTCACTTGATCAGAAATCATTTCGCTTTTTACGATTTCTTGATTCTCATGATAATGACGAGTCACCACTGTACGTTGACCTCGAACACCTGATTGTATAACTTTTGATTGCCCTTGAGCCAATTCATCGGTATATTGGTATTTTGTCTGATAAGGAAGTTCTTGAACCGACTCCTGCTCGCTAATTTTTAGTTCTGGCAAGTCATAAACGGGGCTTAGAAGAGCAGACTCTCTCTCCTTGGCAGCTATAGCTTCTCTTTCTTCCTCAGTTAAAGCATCCCCCTTATCCGAAACAATCTCTTTTGTATTCGGATTTGTTTCACTCGGTTTAAGTTCACTTCCCTTCTCTTTCTCCAAGTCCAGTGTCGGATTTTCCTTCTGAGCAGAATGAGCTAAATGACTATCATTTTGTTCTTCATTCTTTAAGTAACCGATATAGTCGTAACCATCAATTTTCAATGGCGCTGGCAGTGCATCTCCAAGACCCAAGTTAAGACTTTGATTATATGCAGCGAGTTCGATATTCGTCACTGCTAAGACTGTTGGAGATAGCAGTATGGATCCCATTCCAGTTACCAACAAGATCGAAGATAAATACCTCTTCCCATTTCTGCCTCTAACAACTACAAGCACTAGTAATGCAAGACCCATCGCTGTAAAAGTTGATTCCCAAAGACCGGAGTGACCTGTCTTAGGTAATACTCCAGATGTATCCCCTTGAGTAGTCGGACGATAAACTAAGTAATAGGTCTCTGAAGCATCCTCAACATACTTTGGAATCTCCCTTATCAAGGCACTCTTCTCTGTCTCCGTCAATTCAGACTCCACTACGTAGTGGTATTTGACCTGAGCAGACTGCTGACTTTGAATTTCTGCTGCTTTCACAGAAGTCAAGTCCCCAGTTATTTGCCCACTCAAAAAGAAGCTTCCAATAGTCGCCGAAACCAGCCCAACGGACAACTTCCGGAAAGAAAAGCGCTGTCGTTTTTCTCCATAAAACTGATGTTTCATTCTCAAAATTTCCTCTTCAATATATTATTCAATCCTTTCTATTCTACCTGATTTCACTTGATTATTCAAATTATTTGTCGCGATTTTTAGAAGCAACACATGCTTTTGAAAAGTACCAAAACACGACTCCTCTTTTAAAAAATCCCAGAAAATCAACTTAAAACTTTTCCTACAAATGTTAGATTTCCCTCCTTTGTCCTAAACTTTTTCCAGCAAAAAAGAGAGAAATGACTTTCTCTCTTTTACCTTTCCTCTCATCTTAAACTATGAGAAGACATATTTCTAATCTGATTATTTCGCTTCAAATCCTTCTGCAACTGCATCTGCAAAGTTTTCTTCTACGATGCTTGCACAGTGATCACAGATGACTGCATGGTAGCTGCGTTCTGCTGTTGTTGGGTCGATACGACGGCAACGGTCACAAACTTCACCTGCAGCGCGTTCAACTGTAAAGGCAACATCCTCAAAGCTAACTGCGCCTTCTGGAGCTGTACCTTCAGCGATGGTCAATTCTGACACGATCAAAAGTTGAGCTACATTGCTATCCACTGCTCCAAGAAGAGTTTTCACCACTTCATTTGGATAAACTGTCAAGTGGGCTTCGAGTGATTTACCGATTACTTTTGCATTACGCGCTTCTTCCAAGGCTTTTTGAGCTTGTCCACGGAAATCCATGAAGGCTGACCATGTATCCAAGATTTCTTCTTGGTTGGCAAAAGTTTGAGCTTCTGGTAATTCAGACAATTGAACGAAGTCTTCAGCTTCAAACTCAAGATATGACCAGATTTCCTCTGCTGTGTGCGGAAGGATTGGTGTCAAGAGTTTGGTGATTTTCACAAGAATGTCATAGAACACAGTCTGCATTTGACGGCGTTCGAGTGATTTGGCACCTTCGATGTAAACAACGTCTTTAGCGAAGTCAAGGTAGAAGGCTGACAAATCAACGTTGATGAAGTTCACCAAGGCCTTGTAGATTGTCAAGAATTCAAAGTTAGCATAAGCATCACGAATCGTTTTCACAAGCTGGTTAAAGCGGATGGTCATGTACTTGTCAACAGAACGAAGCTCATCGTAAGCTACTGCGTCTTGAGCTGGGTTAAAGTCAGATGTGTTGGCAATCAAGAAACGAAGAGTGTTACGGATCTTACGGTAAGTTTCAGAGACTTGGCTCAAGATATCCATAGAGATACGCACGTCATTGCTTGAGTCCACACTTGTTACCCAGAGACGCAAGATTTCCGCACCAAATTGTTTTTCAACATCACTTGGAGCAATGGTATTTCCAAGAGATTTAGACATCTTCTCACCTTTACCATCAAGGGCAAAACCTTGTGACAAGATTTGTTTGTAAGGAGCAACGCCATGGTTAGCAACAGATGTGATAAGTGATGAGTTGAACCAACCACGGTACTGGTCAGAACCTTCAAGGTATAGATCTGCTGGATATTTGAGTTCTGGACGGTTGACCACTACTCCATTCCATGATGAACCTGAGTCAAACCATACGTCCATGATATCTGTTTCTTTCTTGAACTCGCCATTTGGTGAACCTGGATGAGTAAATCCTTCTGGCAAGAGGTCCTTAGCATCACGTTCCCACCAGATGATAGAACCGTGTTCCTCAAAGAGTTGAGCTACATGTTCAATAGTCTCAGCAGTCATGATTGGCGTTCCGTCTTCAGCATAGAAGATAGGAAGGGGAACTCCCCAAGCACGTTGACGAGAGATAACCCAGTCGCCACGGTCACGAATCATATTGTAAAGACGAACTTTACCCCATTCTGAGTGGAACTTCACTTTTTCAATTTCATCCAAGATTTCTTGGCGGAATTTAGATACAGAGGCAAACCACTGTGGAACAGCACGCCAGATGATTGGTTTCTTGGTACGCCAGTCAAATGGGTATGAGTGAGAAATTTCTTCTTGAGCAAGGAGCAAATCACCCAGTTTTTCGATAACAGTTGGTACAACTTTGTCATAGAATTGACCTTCAAAGTCAGAGCCAGCATTTTCCATCATAATACCGCGTTCGTTAACTGTTACAGCAACTTCAAGGCCGTTGGCAACACCAACATTGTAGTCGTCCTCACCAAAACCAGGGGCTGTATGGACAATACCAGTACCAGAGTCAGTCGTAACGTGGTCACCAAGGATTACCAACTCATCTACAGCCGTATCCCATGGGTGGACTGTTACGATGTGATTCAATTCTTGACCACGGTAGGTTGCCAAAACTTGAACATCAGACCAACCAAATTTCTCAGACAAACTGTTCAACAATTCTGAAGCAACCACAAACTTACGAGTTTCACCAGCTGGTTGTACGACTACGTAATCAATATCCGCTCCAACTGTCAATCCACGAGAAGCCGTAATGGTAAATGGAGTTGTTGTCCAGACAACGATATAGGTATCCGTATCTAGCACACCTTTTCCGTCTTTAACTGGATTAGCATAGTAAAGGGAAGTTGAAAGCAAGTCATGGTATTCAATTTCTGCTTCTGCAAGGGCTGATTCAGAAGACCATGACCAGTAGACAGGCTTGGCACCACGGTAGATATAGCCTTTTTTAGCCATTTCACCAAAGACACGGATCTGAGCCGCTTCATAGTCCGGAGTCAAGGTCACATAAGGATTTTCCCAGTCACCAGAAACACCCAAACGTTTAAAGTCTTCACGTTGTTTATCTACTTGAGAAAGAGCATACTCGCGGCAAAGTTTCAAGTACTCAACCAAGTCCATTTCTTTACGTTTCACGCCCTGTTTTGCCAAGACTTGCTCGATTGGCAATCCATGTGTATCCCAACCTGGAATATAAGGGGCGTAAAATCCAGACATAGATTTCGAACGAACAATAATATCTTTAGAAATCTTGTTCATGGCATGTCCAACGTGGATATTTCCGTTTGCATACGGAGGTCCATCATGCAAGGTGAAATGTGGTTTTCCTTGGTTCAATTCTTGACGACGTTGGTAAAGTTTTGCTTCTTCCCATTCTTTTTGCCAAACTGGTTCTTTGGTTGGAAGACCAGCACGCATTGGAAAGTCTGTTTTCCCTAGATTGAGGGTTTCTTTAAGTTTCATTGTTACTCCTTTAATTTAAACTGACAAAATAAAAACCACGATTCGCAAAAAGGACGAAAATCGTGGTACCACCTTTGTTCGAAAAAAGACAGGGTCTCTTTTCCTCTTTTCCCGTAACGTGGGGGACGTCTAGTCTTACTGTTTTCGGACTGGATTGCTTGAGAGGATAATCTAACCACTAGGGATTGCAGGACTCTCACCATCTCCCGCTCGCTGAAAATATAGTTGGTTGGATCTTGTTCTCACATTTTTTTATAGGATAAGAACAGATTCTTTGTTTGCATCGTCCTCAGTTGTTGCAGTAGCTTCTACTTCAACTGACTCTTCATGCTGGTCACTTTCTTCTGTCTGTTGATTTTGTTGAGCTTCAAACTCAGCTAATTCTTTGTTGCCAGCCTCGATACGAGCTTGCAATTCAGCAACCTCTTCTGGTGTGAATTGACGAGTCATATCAATAGGTTCTTCCTCTGGTTGTAAAGATACAGTTTCACCAAGAACTTCACCCACCACTTCTTTAAAGGCTTCATCACTTGTCTGAAGGTAAGTAGCTGTTGGGCGAAGAATATCTTCCCAATCAGATGACTCAACAATTGCTAACTGACTTTCAATCGTAGACTTGAGGCGTTGATGGAATACACGGCTCTTGTTCTTCAACTCTTCTGTCTCAACAGCCACTCTCTTCGCATTATCTGTAGCCTGACGGAGAATTTCATTTGCCTTGTATTTCGCTTCTTCAAGCAAACGCTGAGCATCTTGTTCAGCTTGTTGAATAATATTGTTTGAACGTTCTTGAGCAGCTTGTTTAACACGCTCTGCAGTATCTTGAGCAATCAAAACTGACTGACTCAAGGAATCCTTCATCTCATCAAAGTAAGACAAACGTTCTTCCAAACTCTTGATGTGTGTCTCTTTATCGTGATTGCTACGAACCAAGTCTTCGTAGTCACGAACAACGATATCCAGAAATTCATCTACTTCTTCTGGGTCAAAACCTCTAAATCTTGTACCAAAGGTTTTATCTTTAATTTCTAACGATGTAATTGGCATACTTTTCCTCACTTACTTAATAAAAAATAGAATCATTAATTGCTTCTGGTTCTTGCTCGCTTGTTACTGTTCTCTTAGGAATATCATTCGTATAATAGGAAAGACGTTCTTCTAGTTTTTTGATATAGAGTTCAGTTTCATCTTTGTATCGAATCATATCCTCTAATTCAAAGTAAATCTTATCTAGAAAGAGGTCAACTTCTTCCTGATTGTAGCCTCTGAATGTTCTTGAGAAAGCTTTATCACTTATTTCTTGTGGTGTAATCGACATATTTTTTCTCACTTGCTTAAAAGTAGCCGGACTGTTAGTTTTTTCTTATCCTTTTTGGTCTGACCATTGTCTTTGACAATTTTTAGACGACCAAACTTTCTCACACTGATCAAATCCCCAATTGCAACCTGATAATCACTTTTTTCAACCACATGATAGTTTACCTGGACAGATTTTTTCTCTATCAGTTGACTAGCTTGGTTTCTAGATAATTTCAAGGCACTTGATAAGAGGGCATCCAATCGAAAACTCGAAACTAAAATTTCTCGTTCTCTATAATCAATTTTAGACAAAATCCTATCGGTAAAAGGACGTTCCTCCAGCGATACAGGAAGTCTGCCAATCTTTCTTATTCCATCCTGAAAAAGAGGAATGAAATCACGATTGACAAAAATCTGTGCTCTCTTTTCATCTACCAAGATATCACCAAATAATTTCCGGTCAATCCCTAGTTGGTTGATGATTGTTCCCAATATTTTTCCATGACTCAGTTGCTCAAACTTACTCGGATAGCAAATTTCCAACAAGGCCATTTCAAAGTCTGATATCTCCGGTTCAAAGTAATCTGGATAGAGAAGAACTCGAACCGACTCTGTCGGAAGAAAATCACCACTACTTTGGCAACCCAGTCCATATGTCCCAGCTAGTACCCTCAAAATCTGTTCCTGATGGGGATTGATAAAAGGAGTAAGTACCGGCGCATAGGTATCTTCTACCCGCTTGATCCACTCTAAACCCTTATCAATAAAGGGAATATCATCTTGGCAAAAATGCTGATAAATGGCTCGATTTACTGTCATAGTAATAGGACTAGTCGTGTTAAGAGATTTCCAACAAACTGAATCAGAATCAGCGCTGCCCAAACCGTAAAATCAAGACCAGCAAATTGTAGATTGAGCTTACGAAGTGGCTCAATAACTGGGCGAGCAAGTCTGATGACTAAGCGACCTAGCTGGCTTTCATAGGCATTTGGAAACCATGAAAGAAGAGCAAATGCAACGAGAATGATGGAATAAATGCTAACCGCATTTTGGATTAAACGGATTAAGAAAATCATTATCTTGCTCTATTTCGTTTAATATCAAAACCAAACTCAGCACTCTGTGATTCGTCTGGAAGTTTGATATCTTCAATATTCACGACAACGTTGACAGGAGTCAATAGATACATCGTACTCGCAACTTTTTTCATATTTCCAGCCAAGACATGACGGGCCCCATCCAAGTAATCAAGGCAACGACGGGCTTGTACTTCTGTCATGTATTGGAAATCAATCAAAATACTTTCATTTCCAGCCAACAAATCTACAATTTCCGTTGCATCTTCATATTTTCTTGGATAGCGAACGTCAATTGTCACTTTCTCATCTGAACGATGGCTTTGCATTGCCAATTCTTGCTGACGCGCATGAAGACGAGTAATATTTGCATCTTTTGCTGATCCTGACTGAGCAGGTGCTGGTAATTCTTTAGAAGATGAGATGGCTGGGCTAACTGTTTCCTCTTGTTGAGTCTGGTAGTTCGTCGTTTCTTCTCCGTCTTCTGTAAAATAATCTATAAATTTATCGAATCTATCTTTTAAAGACATAGCTCTCTCCTATTTAAAAAATGCTGTACCGATTCGAACAAAGGTTGAGCCGAACTGAATCGCTTCTTTAAAATCACGACTCATTCCCATGCTTAGCTCCGTCATCGGCATATTAGGGATTTGTTTTTCTCTAATTTCTGCTTGCAGAGCCTGCGTATCCTTGAAAATTTCTTTCAATTCATCACTGTCTGCCTCAAAAGGAGCCATGGTCATTAAACCAACATACTCAATCTGATCTAACTTAGCCAATTCTGGCAAAAGTTCTAGCAATTCTACTTTTGAAAACCCATGCTTGCTTTCTTCCCCAGAAATATTGACCTGCAAGAAACACTTGATAACATGATCTGTTCTCTTTTGAATTTCCTGGGCTAACTTTAGGGAGTCTAAAGCATGAAAGTAATCCACAAATGGGATTACTTCTTTCACTTTCCGTCTCTGTAGTGTTCCTATTAAATGCCAAGTAACTGGGTAATCTTTCAAGGCCTGATATTTTTCTAAAAATTTATCAACTCGATTTTCACCTATATGACGGACACCAAGCGGAAGCAAGGCTTCCGCTGTTTGTACATCTACATACTTTGTCACTGCGATTACTGAAACAGCATCTAGAGCACGGTTGGCTTCTTGACTAGCCTCAGCTATTTGCTGAAAAACTAATTCAGTATTTTTTTTCAAATTCATTGATTAACGATTTTTGAAGAATGGAGGTGTATCCAATTCATCTTCATCTTGTGAAACTGGTGTTTCGAAGCGTTCTACTGGTGAAACAACTGGATCTGTTTGGCGAACAATAGACTCACGACGCAAATCCCAGTCTCCAAAAGCAGACGCTTGGTTTGTTTCAAAGCGACGTGGGCTTGATTTAGGCAATTCTGCTGTCTCTTCCAAGTCGAATTGACGGTCAAATGTGTGTGCTTGAGGAGCTTTAGTTGATGGACGTCCAACTGGTTGGTTGTTACGAGCTCCAACTACTTTTTCCACGCGCTCTTGACGAACACCTGTCGCTACAACTGTAACACGGATTTCATCCTTCATGCTTTCGTCAATTGATGTTCCAAGCCAGATGTTTACACCTTGGCCAGCTGCTTGGTTGACGATTTCTGAAGCTTCTTCTGCTTCAATCAAAGTCAAGTCAAGACCACCAGTAACGTTTACGATAACATCCTCTGCACCATCGATAGTTGTTTCAAGAAGTGGAGAGTAAATTGCTTTACGAGCCGCTTCAACAACGCGCTCTTCACCACTACCGATACCGATACCCATAAGGGCATTCCCTTTGTTTGCCATTACAGTTTTAACGTCAGCAAAGTCAAGGTTAATCAATCCTGGGTTCGTGATCAAGTCAGTAATCCCTTGAACACCTTGGCGAAGGACATTATCTGCTTCGCTAAGAGCTTCAAGAAGTGGCGTTTTCTTATCAACGATTTCAAGCAAGTTGTTATTAGAGATAATCAACAAAGTATCAACATGCTCGCGAAGTTCGTTGATTCCTTCTACAGCGTACTGGCCACGTTTGCTTCCTTCAAATCCGAAAGGACGTGTCACAACACCAACTGTAAGAGCACCAAGATCTTTAGCGATACGTGCAATAACAGGGGCTGCACCTGTACCAGATCCACCACCCATACCTGCAGTGATAAAGACCATGTCCGCTCCAGTGATAGCTTCCGTCAAAGCTTCTTCACTTTCTTCTGCAGCTTTACGTCCAACTTCTGGACGTCCTCCAGCACCCAAACCACGAGTCAATTTTGGACCAAGTTGGATAACTGTTTCTGCTTTCGTACTGCTAAGGGCTTGTACATCAGTGTTGGCTGCGATAAATTCTACACCAGCAACACCCTCGTCAACCATGCGGTTGATGGCGTTACCACCACCACCACCGACACCAATTACCTTAATAACTGCGCCTTGAGCTGCTGCTGTATCAAATGAAAATGTCATAATTTCTTATCCTCTTTTATTCATCAAACATGCTTCCGATCAAACCACGGAAACGTTCTGTTAGCTTCGGTTTACTTTGAGAACTTGCTTGGAATTCTTCCTTAGGAGCAACTGGAGCATCCGTCACAGTTTCAGCTGGAGCTGCTTGTGCTGGACTTGGTTGCGCTACTGGATTCAAACGTTGATTTGGAATGCCAAAGTTGATTGGTTTTTGACGAAGGAACTCATCTCCTTTAACTGCTTTTTGAGCAAGAAGATTGACTTCAGTCAATTTACCAGCAAACTCAGACAAGCTAATCACGTGAGCAAATGCAGGGTTGCGAATTCCAACTTGATTTGGTACATGGAGTTTTACGCGAACACCAAATACTTCTTGGGCTAATTCAACAATTCCTGGCAAAATTGCATTTCCACCGATAAGGACGATACCTCCTGGCAAATCCAACAAGTGTCTTCTTTCCAACTCTTGTTTGATTTGGTCAAAGATATGTTTGATGCGTGCTGAGATAATTTCTGCCAAGTAGCTTTCTGTTACTTCAACAGGTTCTACTTCACCAATTACTTCAACTTGGAAAGTTTCGTTACTTGCTAGTGGAACGTAAGCTTCACCATAGTTCAGTTTCAAACTTTCTGCAATTTTTTGAGATGTTTTCAAGACTTTAGAAATGTCTTTAGTAACGTAATCTCCACCTTCTTGGTAGATGTTAGTGAACTGCAATTCTTGGTTGCGGATAGTCGCTACAGTAGTCTGACCTCCACCCATGTCAATGACAGTCGCACCAAATTCGCGTTCGCCTTCGTTAAGAACGGAGTTGACAATTGCCAAAGGTGAAATAATCACATTATCAACATGAATACCTACACGCTCAACCGTCTTGCGAAGATTGTGTAGAATCGTACGAGGACCTGTGTAAAGCAGGCCACGCATTTCCAAGCGAACACCCATCATACCACGAGGGTCACGGATACCTTGGAAACCATCCACGATGAATTCTTCTGGAATAAAGGTAATCACTTCACGATCAGGAGTCATGCTCTTAGTCAAAGCTGATTTGACAACATTTTCAACATCTTGATCCGTGATTTCTTTGGTATCTGAAGTTACAGGAATCATTCCTTGTGTTGGTTCAACTTGCAAGAGGTTTGCTGGAAGGCCAACGTTAACAGACTTAATAGAAATACCAGCTTTCTCTTCTGCCTGTGTGATTGCGGATTTGATTGCTGAAGCAGCTGCTTCAATATCAACAATAATTCCGTCTTTGACACCTTTACTTTTGGCATTACTAACACCAATTACATTTACTTCGCCATCTCTATGCTCAGCTACTAGCACTTTAATCGAGCTAGTTCCGATATCTAAGCCTGTAAAAAAACCATCTCTAGTCATTACATCGCATCCTCTCTGTCTTCCAAGTTTCTCACTTCTATTTAATAACTATGTTTGGGCATAGCTATTCAAAGAATATTATAACACAAAAAATCCAATCGTGCTTAGTTTTTGATAAAATTCCTGCATGTTTTTTGAGAAAATTCTAGAAAAATTCTTCTTCTAAGAGATTATTTGAAGTTAACGTTCACAATTTCCTTTTTGTTTCTTAAAAATCCAAAAAAGAGAAGATCATTTTAGATCTTCTCTTGAATAAATTCTTCCGATTTTTGTTGTAAAAAATTTTCTACTAATTTCCCTGTTAAGCGAATTGCTATCACTATAACAGTCGAAACAATGAGATAATTTAAGGGCTGGCCGAAACTTCCAACAAGTGGTGGTTTGTTTAAAAAGCCATAATCCCCACCTACAACTAAGTTGACAACCCATATCAAGCCATTTAAGGCAAAGGTAATCACCACCACATTCTTCAAATCGAGAAGGGAAGGTTGATAGTTTCTAAACAAGTATAGGAGCGCATTTCCTAAAAGGGCAACATGTCCGATAATGAAGGACAAAATGGTCACGTGTGGAAATGGGTAGGGATCAAAGAGTGGGTAAGCCAGTGCTGCTGTTGCTCCAAAAGTTCCTAAAAGGGCAAAGTACTGTTTGTACTTGGATGTCCCTGGAATTAAGAGCATCACAAACATGGCGATACGGCAATGATAGAAGGGCAAACTTTCTGACAGAGGCATGAGATTCCCCCAATACCAGCTATACAGAACAATCAGTTGAACAGACTGAAGAATCTGAATAAAACGCTGGTAAGCAACTTTGTCGCGAAAACGATAAGAAGCATAAAAAGTAAGAGCCAATAAACATAACAAACCAATGTACCAGTGAAGTTCAAACTGGGGCGGTTCTGATATCTGTGTGGTAAATAATTTATCCCACAAATTCATATTCTATTCCTCGTTCATCTAGCTAGAGGCAGTAAAAAAAAATTCACTCCCCCCAGCTTTTAAATTTTTTGAAAAAACTTGATTCTATGCCATGCATAGAATACTTGAGTCTTAAATTCGCAACCTATTATATCATTTGTATTGCAGAAATGCACCTTGTAGATACCCTTTTTTGATTTGTCGACTTCTCTAGCATAAACTAATCGATATATTGGTCTCTTTGTCCTTTATAAACTTGCCAAATAATCTCCATTTGCTCCTTGGTGATGCGTTTTTCAGATAAGACTGGCAATTGGTCAATGGCAAAAAATTGAAGCTCAGCAATTTCTTGATTCTCTTGAAATTGCCCATCAAGAAGCTTACATTCAAAGACAAACTTTGCATATTGTTTGCTCTGTAGTTGGAAACGATTGGTATCAAAAACTGCAAGTAACCTTTCAGCTTTTGCTGTAAAACCGGTTTCTTCTTCAATTTCTTTAAGAATATTTTCGGTTGGAGAATAGCCGACTTCACCAAAACCACCTGGCAAAGCCCAACTATCCTCCCCTTTTCCTCTAACTAAACAGATTTTTTCATCCTCAACAATCCAAGCACGGACGTCCATCAGAGGAGTTGCATAAGCGGACGTTGGTTTCAAGACTTCTGCCACTTCTTCTGCATCGAGGTCTGATACCTGATTCAACATTTCAGATAACAGGCTTCGCAAGTCCTCGTAGCGCTCACGGTCGAAAGGATCTTTTGTAAAGGTTAATCCAGTATCCGTAATGGCTAGCATTCTTTGCAGATACTTGGCAAAATCACTTGCATTCATTTTCTAAACTTTCTACCAGCTTGGCTAGATTCATGGAGTTCGATCCTTTGAGCAAAATTTGGTCATTGGCACCGAGTCTTTCCTTAACCTGCTTGACTAAGTCTTCAAATTGGTCCTCGTCAGCTGTTTTCTTGAAGTAGTAAACGTGACCGATTGGGAACATTTGACTGGCAAGTTGAGCCAATTCTGCAATATCTTCTCCATAGAAAATCACGGTATCCAGCACATCTGGTGAGAGGCTCAAAATCATCTGGTTATGGAGCTGAACAGACTGGCTACCTAATTCCTTCATATCCGCCAAAACTGCTATTTTCTTGCCTCCTTCGTTGGCTGGGATGGCAGAGAATGTCTCCAAAATCAACTTCATAGCAGTTGGATTGGCATTGTATACGTCAGACAGAATATCTGCTCCATTGGCTGCTTTCTTCCACTCAGTACGGTTACGCGTCAATTCTAGGTTCTGGAAGGCCTGATGAATTTGCTCCTCTGAAACTCCTTCTTGTAGAGCCACATAAGCAGCAATCATAGCATTGGTGGCATTGTACTTACCTGTCACTGGCAAATCGAGGGCTTGTCCCAAGAAATTCGCCTTAAAGGTCAGACTATCCTTGCGCTCAACCAAGTCTGTAATTTCAAGCTCTGCTCCTTGCCCAAAACGGACCACCTTTTTATCAGTTGGCAAGTAGTCCTCTACAATCGGGTCAGCTGGTGCCAAAAGCAAAGAATCCGGAGCCATACCATCAGCAATTTGCAATTTTCCTTTAGCAATCTCTGAACGGTCTTTGAAAAAGGCCAAATGAGCCTCTCCAACCAAGGTCACGATGGCTGTTTTTGGATGAGCCAATTCAGACAAGAGATGAATATCTCCCAAGTGATCCTGCCCCATCTCCAAGACCAACTTTTCTGTTCCTTCAGGCATGTGGAGAACTGTGTAAGGAAGGCCAATCTCGTTATTGTAATTGCCTTGAGTTTTGTAGGTTTTGTAGGTTGTTGACAGTAAATGCGCCAACATATCCTTGGTCGTCGTTTTTCCATTTGAACCCGTAACGGCAAAGACATCAACAGCCGTTTTCTCAAGATAGTAGGCGGCTAGTTGTTGAAAGGCAATCAAAACGTCGTCTACTAGAATGTAGGGATGATTTGCAACCTCTTTCTCAGACAAGGTTACTGCGGCACCATTTTCAAAAGCTGTTTCGATAAAGTCATGACCATCACGCGCACCTTTGAGGGGCACAAACAAATCTCCTGTCCCAATCAAACGACTGTCAAACTCAGCTTTTTCTAACTGAACGTCCGCAAAAAGACTAACATCATTTTTAGCTCCAACAGCTTGGGCAACTTCATGGATTGTTAATTTCATTTCTACTCCTTTAAAAAGGGGTGAAGTCCACGAACTCGACTCACCTAACAGTGATGGTTCTAACTCCTACCCTCTCTTTCATTTTATAGCAAATGCGCTTCGCGCTTGTCAAAACTTTGCTTAGCAAGGTCAACCAAACGCTCGATTAGTTCTGGGTAGCTGATTCCCATATTGTCCCAAAGTAGTGGATACATAGACCACTGGGTAAAACCTGGCATGGTATTGAGCTCGTTTAGGAAAATCTCACCCTTATCTGTATAGAAGAAATCACAACGAGACAGACCGAGGCCACCAATCGCACGGAAGGCTGTTTCTGCATTATGACGCATGACAGCTACTACATCATCACTAATCTTGGCTGGGATGTCCATGGTAATCTTGTTATCGATATATTTGGCATCATAGTCATAAAAGGCAACATCCTTGACCACTTCACCTGGCAAAGTGCTCTTCACATCGTAGTTGCCCAAAAGACCAACCTCGATTTCACGCGCATTTACCCCTTGCTCTACCAAGACACGGCTGTCATATTGGAAGGCGAGTTCCAAAGCTTGGCGGAGTTCTTCTTGATTTTCAGACTTAGAAATACCGACACTTGAACCCATGTTTGACGGCTTCGTGAAGACTGGATAAGTCAGTTTTTCTTCAACTTCAGCGATTTTAGCAGTCACATCGTCCCCTTCGACGATAGCCACATAAGGTACTTGGGCAATCCCGACAGATTCTAAGACACGCTTGGTCGTAATTTTATCCATGGCAAGGCTGGATGACAAGATATTACAACCAACATAAGGCATTTTCAAAACTTCTAAGAATCCTTGAACTGAACCATCTTCTCCCATCGGACCATGAAGAACTGGAAAGACCACTGCACCTTCTTCATAGATGGCACTTGGCGCTATTTTCTTGTCCCAGTCAATAGTCGCATTGGTCATGAGACGATCCTCTTGACCTGGGGTCTGGCTAAATTCCTGTGTTTTGATAAAGTCACCTGACTGGCTGATGAAGAAAGTCTTGACTGTGAAACAGTCGTAGTTGACCGCACGCATCACACTTTCAGCTGAAAGGACAGAGACTTCACGCTCTGCACTACGCCCACCGTATAAAAGAATAATCGTTTGTTTCATATTGCTTGTCCTAATTCTAATAGAATACTCGTTCTTTAGTATATCATATTTGCTTCTTTTTTGAAACTTGTATCTAAAAAAGCCCTCATTTGAGAGCTGAAATGTTACCGATCCACCACTTGAGCTTCAAAGTAAGCTGGTTTGTCGTCTACATTGGTGATGGTGATCGTGTAGGACTTGTTATTGGTTACATAAAAAACTTTCTCCCCTTGGTAGCTGACAACAATTCCATTCTTTACCAAATGAATACTTTTTTATTGTTTGGAAGCTCTTTATCATCATACCTTTTTGGAGCTCTATCTATTCTGCAAAATTTCGTTCTCTTTCCTTTTTCTACGCTGACCCGACCACTTGATAAACTGCAACAATACTATCATACGAAGAATCAAATAGACCAAACGAAGGATTTTCATCTTTCCAAGAGCTGATAAGAAGTTTTTCCTTGCATTCCCCACTTCTTGAACTAACTGTTCAACCGTCTTACCTGTTTCCTCTTCAATAGCAACTGCATTCTTTGAAATCAAATAATATTTTTGTTCTAATCTGCTGATATAGGCTTTGGAAATTGGCTTGTCTAAGAAAAAATATACTCTATCAGCATATTCATCCTGAGACAGCGTATAGTAAACTTCAGCTTCACTCTCCCATTTTTTAGGAAAACTAGTTATTCTAATATTTCCATAGTCTAAATGCATCATTCCATCTAAAACGTCATTAGTCCATTCTTCCGCATAGTGGTATAATTTCACTTTCTTATCTACTATTGGCCAAACCATAACATACCGACTATGCATGAATTCCTTAGTTAATGCAGAGTTACTTGCCAAACTGGTCGCACCAATCTCATATACTGACCAAATAAGTACTAAGAGCATTAAGACAGCTTGAGTTGGTTTGTTTTTATAATAGTTTTTCATTTTATTTAACATTTTACTCTCCAACTGCGAGATTAGGTTTATCTAAATCTTTTTTGAAATTTTGACTAGTATTCACCACTAGAGCCTCTCTTGCATATTCGAAAGAAACAAGCTGATTGTGACTTTCAAAGCAAATAAGTCTTCTTTACCAAACAATTACAACAACTGAGGCCTAGTTTATGGTTCCTAAATCTACCGATCCACCACTTGAGCTTCAAAGTGTGCTGGCTTGTCGTCTACATTGGTGATGGTTATTGTGTAGGGAGTTTCTTCCGTCACCCCAAAAGAAAGCAGACCAAAGCTATCGAATAAAATAAAATGTTCTTAAGAACTCTGTCATAGTAACCTGCCTTTATAAAACTATTACCTCGTCGTTCCGTTTGTTATTCTGTTCTCCATATATCCTTAACTGTCACTTCTCCCCAATTATCTGGGCTAAAACGACTAGCATATATGGAAGTCCAGTCTGCCAAGACTTTGTGACGAAGTATTTCATCTGCTTCCTTGCGAATCTCATCAACAGTCTTTCCATGCTCCGCTAGAAAGTCCTCTACTTGAGACTGCTGAAAATATCCTGTACTCTCATCATCATAGTACCACATAAACCGTTCTAATTGCTGATTGTTTACATCGTACAGGTAATCTACATTTATGGTTGTATCTGTATCTGGCAGTATCAAACGCATCTCCAGGTTAACTTCTGTCATACCCTGAAAATTAAAATAAAAATTATAACCTAGAGAATGAATAGTATTTGGTAAGTCTACACTTTTATAATTAATAGCATATCTATACAACTCATCAGAGCCATTGTCCACAATTTTTAAACTTTTTAACTTATAAAAAGCTCGACCTTTCCATAGAAACGTATAATTGTGATAATCACTTTCTTCGTAGTATATTTCATCAAAAATATTGTGAACTCTCTGATATTTATAGTACTGAAAACCAGAGAAAGATAATAATAGAACTATTAGCAACGAAAAAATTGCAAATTTCCTCTTCTTCATCTAATCACCTCATCTCTGTCAACTCTTGATTACCTGTTTCAATATTTCGAATGAAATTATCAATACTTGGGTAATTTTTTTGTAGCTTATCTACGGTATCTTTTTCTAGTAAAATCCCTCAACACACCCCGTTGTTCATACGACATTGTGTTAAGAAAGAAGTTACTTTCTCTGGTAAACTATCCATACAAAGTCTGATACATCTTTTTCATGAAGCCATCAATCTCGCTTTGAACAATCTTTAATAGGCGCTCTTCTTCAGCTTTGGGGATAGTCACACTCTCTTTTATATTTTTTTCATTTATTTGAAAATAGGCGCTAGAAACTAAATCAAAGTTCTTATCCAATTCATAGAGTACACTAGTTATTTTACCATCTATCTCTATTCTAAAATAAGCAGTAACCCCATTCCGTCCCGGATTTGAGATATCCAAATCAATGTCTCCTTTTATCTCTATGGAGTCAATTCCTCCATCCAAACGAATAGCTCCATCAGGAGGAACGACATAACCCGCTTTACGGATATCAGACGCATATTTTTCTGACGCCATTAAACGTTGTAAGACGGCTATATTGTCCCTCTCTTCAAAGGAGGTTTTTAATTGCATATGTTCTTGGTGGTTTTGATACTGAAAATAAAGATTCAAGCCAGTAGCTAAGACAATTACAGAACCAATCACGATCAGTATTTTTTTAAGTCCTGACATTTTTTCACCCCCTCTGTCTAAGTTATCATAGAAGTGTTGTTCATACAGCATTGCGTTGAGCAAGAAGCTTCTTTCTCTGGTAAACTATCCATACAAGGTTTGATACATCTTTTTCATGAAGTCATCAATCTCGCTTTGAACACTTCTCAACAAGTAATCTTCTTCGGCTTGTGAGATAGAAACAATCTCTCTTTTCCCGTTACCATTTTGCTGAGAATAGCTGGAATCAATTAAATTCAGATTTTTATCTAAAATAAAAGTTATATGTGTTTGTTTTTCATTAACCTGTGTGATGAAAAATAACTGAAAATCCTTAGCATCCTTTTTGGGAGGGCTAATTTTCAAATGTAACTCTCCTTCTATTTCTAATGGATAAATAACTCCATCCAATCGAATAGCTCCGTCAGAAGGAATAGTATATCCTGCCTTGCGGATGTCAGACGCATATTTTTCTGATGACGTCAAACGATGAAGAACTTCAATTCTTTCATTTTTCTCAAAGGATTCTTTTAAAGCACTAGATTGTTGGAAATGATTGTAAGTAAAATATAAAGGAATCGCTAATAGGAACAAGGACAATACAATCAACCACTTAAACTGTTTTACTTTATCTAACATTCGCCTTTCCTCTATCAACACTCTCTTTCAAATAGGTGGGATTATAAATTCTCACTCACCTTCCTCATCATCATAAACTGGCTCGCCATGGATTTTGATGTATTCTTCATTTCTACGGTCATCTTCTTCCCAAACTGGGTCTCTCACATCATCAATAAATGAAATTTCTTCCAAACTCAGCTCATTAGCTTCTTCATAACTCATCGAAAGGATATCCTCATGCCGGTTTTTAAATTCCTCCACACTTAACCAGCTCTCTTTATCATCTTCGCTAATCTGACCATCAATAGCAGTCGCAATTTCAATGGCCATAATATACATAGCTCGTTTATCAACAGTGAGAAGGTCAAAGTGGGTAGAAGCGATTCTTAAACATTCGCCTTTCTCACGAAAGTCCGACATGATAGCATCTTCGTAATCTAGCTGTATATATTCACATTTATGGGATAAAAAATCATATTTTATCCCTTCCTTTATTTGGACACTCCTCCATCTAACACCATGAGTTTCCTTGTCTAATTCTAAGTGAATAGAAAGTTTATCGATTGGTAAACCTAGATACCCAGCATACGATAAATCTGGCTCTATTCCATCTTTTTTCTCAAACCACATCCTTTTCGCTAGTTCCATGTAATCAAATGGAATTTCTTTGGTGTAATCGCCTTTGATGTATAGTCTCACTCGTCTTCCTCGTCGTCATACACACGTTCACCATGGATTTTGATGTATTCTTCACGAAGACGCTCTTCTTCATCCCACAAAGGTTCCTCTACAGGTTTCAAACTTTTCAGTTCCTCCACGCTGATATCGGTTGCTTTATCGTAACTTAGTGATAAGACATCCTTGTGCAACTCCTTAAAAGTCTCTACATCCATCCAGGTCTCCTTGTCATCCTCGCTAATCTGACCATCAATTGCAGAAGCTACCTCGACTGCCATGATATACATAGCTCGTTTATCAACCGTTAAAATATCCGTATGTGTCGTAGCAATCCTAAGGTTTTCTCCACGTTCTCTCCCATCAGTAATAAAATCATTTTCAAATTCCAATTGAATGTTTTCATCAGAAAACGAAGTCCAAGGATTGCTCTTATCGTATGGTATATGATTCCATCGTTTATCATTAAATCGCCATTTATCAAATTGAACTCCAAAAAAGAAATCATCCTGTAACATAGCATCATCACCAACATTGGAGAAACTTATTTTCTTGCCATTCCGTTCCTTAAACCACATCTTCCAAACAAGCTCTCTAGTTGTGAAGTCTATTTTTTTCGTAAAATCACTTTTGATATATAGTCTCATAAATCTGAGATATCGCCTCCATGTGCTAGTATATATTCTTTTCGACGATTGGCTTCTTCCTCCCAAAGAGGGTCGTCTACCACATCCATCGTTTGAATTTCAGTCAAACTTAGTTCATTTGCTTCTTCAAAAGTTAGAGATAGAATAGCCTCGTGCTTTTTCCTAAACTCCTCGACTGTTAGCCATGTCTTCTTATTATCCTCGCTAATTTGCCCATCAATCACCTTTGCAATCTCAAGCGCCATAATGTACATAGCTCGTTTATCAACTGTCAAAACTTCTAGATGGGTGGTTAAAATACGGAGATAGTCTCCCTTTTCATTATAATCCGTAGCAAATGCATCTTCAAAATTAATTTCAATACTTTCCTTAATATGTGAAAAGAGTCTTCGTACCCCTTCCTTTAGGGGGACACTAGACCATCTCTTATCGGCAGTGCCTTTCCTCAAGGATAAATTTGAGAAAAAATCTTCTTGTAATGCATCATTGTTCCCAGCATTTGAGTAAGAAATTTGCTCATCTTCTGGAAACCACATTTTACCAGCTAGTTCTAAATAACCATAAGGTACTCTTTTTGTATAATCACCTTTTAAATATAGTCTCACTCGTCTTCCTCGTCGTCATAAACACGTTCGCCGTGGATTTTAATGTATTCTTCCCATCCTCTGTGTAATTCATCCCAAAGTGGTTCATCAACCGCCTCCATAACCTCCAGTTCCTCCAAACTAATATTGACCGCTTCATCGTAGGTCAAGTTCAGCAAGTCTGCATGTTTCGTTTTGAATTCTTCAATATTCAGCCATGTTTCTTTGTCGTCTTCGCTGATTTGGCCGTCAATGGCAGTCGCAATTTCAATGGCCATAATATACATAGCACGCTTATCAACTGTTAAAATATCTAGATGAGTGGAAATAATTCGCAAATAATCACCTTTCTCACGCCCATCGCTTTCATAAGAATTTTCTAGTTCCAATGTCAAGTTTTCATATTCAAATGTCTTCCAAGGGTTTATATTTGTATTAAAATTTGCTCTCTCCCAACGTTCGTCATTATATTTAAATTTATCCAACCGTAAATTCAAATGTAAATCTTCATCCCAAGCATAGGAAAAATCGAGTAGAATTCCTTTTCGCTCTTTGAACCACATCTTTTGAGCTATTTCTTTAAATTCTTCATAAAAATCAGTCTTGGTGTAATCACCTTTAAGATATAGTCTCACTCATCTTCCTCATCATCATAAACACGTTCGCCGTGGATTTTGATGTATTCCTCGCGTTTCCTATCCAATTCTTCCCAGATGGGATCGTCAATAGCGTCAATCGTCTGAATTTCTTCCAAACTTATCTCATTTGCTTCATCAAAAGTTAGAGATAAGATATCTTGGTGCTTTTCCTTGAATTCCTCGACTGTTAACCATTTTTTCTTATCATCTTCGCTAATTTGTCCATTAAAGATTGTGGCAATCTCAATGGCCATGATATAGAATGCTCTTTTATCAAGAGTGAGTAGTTCAAGATGGGTAGAAGCGAGACGTAGACAGTCTCCATTTTCTCGAAAATCTGTTACATAAGCATCTTCATAATCTAAATTCAAATATTCATCAATTTGTGAATAAAAGCGGTATTTTATCCCTTCTTGAATAGGTACTTCAGACCAGCGCTCATCACATTCTTGCTTATTTAGTTTGAGATGAATGGCCAAATCATCATCTTCCACTATTTCAGAATATCCAGAATAGGAAAGAGAGAGAGCTTTGTCTCTATAAGATTCAAACCACATCCTTTTCGCTAGTTCTAAGTAATTAAACGGAATTTCTTTAGTATAATCGCCTTTGATATATAGTCTCACTCGTCTTCCTCTTCGTCTAACTCCACTTCTCCATGGATTTGGATATATTCCTCATTTCTGCGGTCGTCTTCTTCCCAAACTGGATCTCGAACATCATCCATAAACGGAATTTCTTCAAGGCTCATCTCATTAGCCTGTTCATAACTCATCGAAAGGATATCTTCATGCCGACTTTTAAATTCCTCCACACTTAACCAACTCTCTTTATCATCTTCGCTAATCTGACCGTCAATGGCAGTCGCAATTTCAATAGCCATAACATAGAAAGCACGTTTATCAACAGTGAGAAGATCAAGGTGGGTAGAAGCTAAACGTAGACAGTCTCCTTTTTCTCGATAGTCTGTTGCTGGATTATCTTCAAAATCTAATTCAAGGTTTTCATATATATGACTTCCAAATTCGTTGGTAATCCCTTCTTTCAACCGAACATTATTCCATCTATTATCATGCATCCACTTATTCAATTTCAAGTGAATAGTTGGGTCTGTTTTAAATGGGCGAGTATTTCCAAAATAAGAAAAATCTACTCGCTTACCATCTTTAGTATCAAACCACATTCTCTTCGCTAGTTCTAAGTAATCAAACGGAATTTCTTTGGTGTAATCACCTTTAATATATAATCTCATATTTTACTCCTACGTTCCTAAGAATTCAGCAGCTCTCAATATATATCTAACTAATTGATTTTTCTCATAATTTGACAGTTTTTTCAATTTGGATATTGAATCAAGCCAATTTCTAGCACTTTGAGCATCAGTTATTCGGGTATAAGGAATATCCTCATTCAATGTATACCCAGCTTTCCCACTTCCAGATTGAACCTGAATTTTACCACTGTTTGGTTCTGCATCCACACGAATATTCCCTTTTCTACTTCCAATCTTTCCTTCAACAGTCCCAAAAGTCTTACTCGTCGGTTTATTGGCCTGCCAACTGTCATAGTTGCTAGAATAATTAACCTGAATTTCGCCATTTAGTAAGGCCGTATTTGTAATAGCTGATAAGCTAGTTACTGCTCCACTAGATATCAGTACATTTCCATATTGTACCACTGATACAGATACTGCGGTACCAACTACGAGACTTCCTCCCATTGTTGGTGGACTAGCCATTATACTCAATGTTTCGAGAGCACCACTCGCAAAGTAGACTCCTAAACCAGAGAAAATTTGAGCTACTCCACTCCAAAATTCGACTGAATTTGCTTCAAAGTTTTGGGCTTTTAGTTCATCAAGCTTTTTGTTAACCAAATGAGTATAATCATCATCATACTTCCCATTTTTTAAAACGACATAGCCTTGCTCCAAGGAATGAATTTCAATGATATTCCCTGTTTCATCAATCTTAAGAGTGTGATTGTAGTCGTCGATTATTTTATCCCATTCGGACTTGTCGTGACCTTTTAAGTGCTTCTTTAATTCAGCACGATAGTAGGCATCACCATCGTCCGATAGCATCATATCCCTAGAAGCTTTATTGATGGCACGAGTTTCAGAGTCTTGAAAATCTCTTTTGGCATGCGAAACAATCTTCACATCCTTCATCTTCTGCACCCAGCTCATGTCTACACCGTCCGCATAGTAGTTGCCATCGCTATCGACAATGACTTTACTTAGTTGCGTAGCTCCTTGAATCGCTAAGCTAAGGACTTCTAGGCTATCGCTGAAATACTGGGAAACCTCTGAGACAAAAAATTCTAGTTTTTCAATCTTGTCATCCAAATCCTGAATACCTGACTCGATTTGAGACTTGGTATTGTAGAGGATGGTCTTCTCAGAGAAGGCTTTCCCCCAATTAAGTGTAAAGAGATCTTTGATTTGATTTAGCCAGTTCTCTCTCGCTTGGATCTGAGCTTCTACGATAGCTAACTGCTCTTCCCTCAATTTTTTCAGTTCCTTGAGCTGATCTAGGTCCAAATCTCCATATCCAGAGACCTGAGCATCCGCATTTTTGTAGGAGGTCAACTCTAGCTGGATATCATCTATCGCTGCTTGTAACTTCTTGATACTGGGGATGATAATCTCTGTAAAGAGACCCTTCCCAGCTGTGTAGGCTGCTCCTGTCAGCTCACCTGAGTCTAATATAACAAACTATCCATACAAAGTCTGATACATCTTTTCCATGAAATCCTCAAGCTCTTTTTGAACAATTTTTAATAGTCGCTCTTCTTCGGCTTGGGGGATAGTCACTCTCTCATTTTTATTTTTTTCATTTGTTTGAAAATAGGCGCTAGAAACTATATCCAAGTTCTTATCCAATTCATATAGTACACTAGTTATTTTACCATCTATCTCTATTTCAAAATAAGCAGTAACCCCCCGTCCACGATACGATATTTTCAAATCGATGTCTCCTTTTATCTCGATGGAAGCAATTCCTCCATCCAAGCGAATAGCTCCATCGGGAGGAATGACATAGCCCGCTTTACGGATGTCAGGCGCATATTTCCCTGATGCCATCAAACGTTGTAAGACGGCTATATTGTCCCTCTCTTCAAAGGAGGTTTTTAATTGCATATGTTCTTGATGGTTTTGATACTGAAAGTAAAGATTCAAACCAGTAGCTAAGGCAATTACAGAACCAATCACGATTAGCATTTTTTTAAGTCCCGACATTTTTCTCACCTCCTCTATCTAAGTAATCATAGAAGTCTTGTTTCCAACCCTCTTCTTTGTCATTAGGATTGCCAATAAAAATATTGAGATCAAAACCATACTTAATAAAGTTGCCTCCTATCGTATTATTTTCAATAAGAGTTTCAACCATTAGTTTACCATTAGCTTTATCTCCATTTCCCATCACAGTATAGAATTCCTCAACACGATTTTTCTGGTTTGTTTGGATACTTTGATTGTAATCTGCTTGAACTTTAAACACATCTTTTGTTTCTACATCTTTAGAAATCATTCTTTCGTAAGAAGTAATAGCATCTAAATCTGAATTAAAATCTGCATCATCATATCTACCTGAATCAATGTCTCCTTTGAAGGAACTTTCATACTTTTCAGTATTTACAGAGAGGTCTCCAATCCGAGTTGAATTTCCAATTGTGCTAATAATATGGGCGCTTAGTCCCTTCCAGCCATCAAGGTTAGACAAGTCTCTATCACCCCAAGATAACTCAGTAAAACTAGCAATTTGAATAGCTTCATGCGCTAAGTCTTTATTATATTTAGATTCGTACTGCTTATTAATCCCTTCTTTAAATATCTTTACCTCTCTTTCAGATAAAGAATACGTATTTATCAAAATATCATCTAAATCACTTGTTTTTTCGTGTTCAATAACACCCGCAAGACCTCTCCAAGTTGCCCTTACCCCATAAACTGGAGATGCAACTAATCTATTATACTCATAAAGAACTTTTTCATTAGTCCATCCTTCTTGTTTTACCCTCTTCAAAATTCCCTGCTGGAGCTTATAGAGTACATTTGCCATAGATTCATCCAAGTTGTAAGATGATACTAAATCATCCACAATTTTTTTCCTATCTTTTTCAGCCTGAGTCACTGAAATATCCTTATCAAGTTTATGTGACTCAATCTTCACATCCTTCATTTTCTGTACCCAGCTCATGTCCAGACCGTCCGCATAGTAGTTACCATCGCTATCGACAATGACTTTACTTAGTTGAGTAGCTCCTTGAATCGCTAGGCTAAGGACTTCTAGACTATCGCTGAAATACTGGGAAACCTCTGAGACAAAAAATTCTAGTTTTTCAATCTTGTCATCCAAATCCTGAATACCTGACTCGATTTGAGACTTGGTATTGTAGAGGATGGTCTTCTCAGAGAAAGCTTTCCCCCAATTCAGTGTAAAGAGATCTTTGATTTGATTTAGCAAGTTCTCCCTCGCTTGAATCTGAGCTTCTACGATAGCTAACTGCTCTTCCCTCAATTTTTTCAGTTCCTTGATCTGGTCCAGGTCCAAATCTCCATATCCAGAGACCTGAGCATCCGCATTTTTATAAGAAGTCAACTCTAGTTGGATATCATCTATCGCTGCTTGTAACTTCTTGATACTGGGGATGATAATCTCTGTAAAGAGACCCTTCCCAGCTGTGTAGGCTGCTCCTGTCAGCTCACCTGAGTCTAAAGAGGAAATCAGGTGGTCACATCCACTGGATAAGCGATCCGTAACTTCATTTGCGACTTGGAGGTTGTTAGTCATGGCTTGAATCAATTCTTGGGATTCTTGTGAGCTGTATTTTACTCCCATGGTAGCCAATTCCTTTCTGATATCAGTTCTTCTCTAGCTTCATCGAAAGTTCGACGAGCCTTCTTTGTTTGTTTTCCCAATTCATCCAGTTCCTCATCTACATAAGAGTTGACCTGTCGCTGTATGGTTCTATTATCACTTTCGATTTGCTCTATCACCTGACGAGAACTGGGCGAGAGAGCCAATAGAGTCGCCATACGATGGTGGATGCTCTGGATTTCTGAGTGAAAGTGAGTTAGCTGCTGTTCATATTGCCTTTTTAGAGTCTGGAGATTTTCTTCCTTATCGTCAATCTTGACAATTTCTCGCCAAAGTTTGTAGCGTTTTTCTTCGTTCTTATCTGCCATTTTTTAATGTTCCCATCTCTTAGCCAGCTCTACGTCGCGTTTTTCAATCTTATGAGCAATTTCTGGAAACTTATTTGCTTGTGTCAAAACAGCCGAGCTGAAATCACTGACCGCCTGAAGCATTTGATTGCAAGCCTGGCGTCCAGCTTCCATCCCTGCAATTTCAGAAGTATATGAAAATTCTACTTGCTGATTTTGCTTCTTGCTCGTGTCATACCCAACCAATTCATTAATAGCTGCCTCTGCTGCTATCGTGCTAGATTTTATCTTTCCACCCATACTTCAAACTCCCTTTATTCATTGTATATTGACCATATCATAACACAAAAATAGTACGATTTCAAAACAAACCCTAAGGGCAAGTGAGCTCATCTCCTTAGAGTAAACTCTATCGCTCAGTGAATGAGTTTGACAAAGACGCCACTAGTGATTTTGGAGACCCGTTTTCTGATGCCTTATAGTTTGAGTAGTCTTATTAGCAAGGCTTGTTCACCTCTCGTGAGAAACAGAAAAAGACAAGCCCTAGAAAAATTCCTAGGGCTCGTCTTATGTGTCAAAATAAGCTACGTTTTAACTGACTCCTACAACTCTGTCCGATTTTCAATGGCTCGTAAGAGTGTGACTTCGTCTGCATACTCGATATCTGCTCCCACGGCTAGTCCTCGTGCTAGACGAGTGACCTTGATACCAGCTGGCTTGAGCAAACGAGAGAGATACATAGATGTCGCTTCCCCATCTGCCGTCGCATTGGTTGCCACAATCACCTCTGAAACCTCACTATCCATGAGACGGGTCATAAGACTCTTGAGGTTGATATCGTCTGGGCTGATACCATTCATCGGAGAAATGAGGCCGTGCAAGACATGATAGAGTCCATGGTATTCTTGGATGTTTTCCATAGCAGCCACATCGCGACTATCCTCTAGTACCAAGATGGTTGTCTGATCACGAGTCGGATCTGTACAGATCGAGCAAGGATCATCATCCGTTAAACGGCCACAGATGGAACAATAGGTTAATTCCCGCTTAGCAGACAGGAGATTTTTGGCAAATTCATTGACATCGTCATCAGACATTCCAATGGTATAGAAGGCTAGGCGGGTAGCCGTTTTGATTCCGATACCTGGTAACTTTGAATAGCTATCAATCAGCTTGGCAATAGGTGTTGGATACAGCATAAGTTCCTTTCTAATTCATTGGATGGTGTTGGTTATAGAGGTTGATAATGTCGCGTGCAATCGAAGGTCCGACACCGTTTGTAAGGTTGGTATTATGAGGAAAGACGACTGCGACCGCGATTTGAGGATTTTCGGTCGGTGCATAGGCGACTGCATTGGTATTATTGGCTTTTTGACCGCCATTAACGTAACTTTCGGCAGTACCCGTTTTCCCGCTGATGGAAACGGCGGCGCCATTTGAAAAGGCACGACCAGTTGTTAGAGCACTCGTTCCATGCGAAACTTGATAGAAACCTTGCTGCAAGATAGCCATATCTGATTCTGAGATATTGACCTTGTTTAGTTCCTTAGTGGCTGTTTCTTGAACCAGACTGCCTAAGCCACCTTGGTCATTGTTTCCATAAACCCCTTCAACGATGTGAGGAGCCAAACGTACGCCATTGTTTGCAATGGTTGCGACATACTGGGCTAACTGCATCGGTGTGTAGTTATCAAACTGACCAAAGGAATTATTGATATAGTTCCCCAAATCAAATTCTTTCGGCGTAAATCCTGTGGATTCATCTGGGAGGTCAATCCCTGTTGAAGCTCCGAGTCCGTATTCCCCAAAGGTTGATCTCAATTTGCCCATTGCAGTCTCTAACTGTCCCGTTGCGACTGTCATATTTGGCGTGTAGGTTTGTCCCATGATTCCTAGCGCAGTTTGAACCATGTAGGTATTAGAAGAGTATTCCAAAGCCTCAACTGCTGTGATAGGGAAAGAGCCATAGGACAAGGTATACCATGAATTGATAGGGGCCGAACCTTGGAAAACGATCGGCTGGTCTGTCAAGGTTTGATTACCTGACAAGACTCCATTTTCCCAACCAGAGCTAAGGGTTGCTGCCTTAACAACAGATCCTGGCACAAAGACGTTGGTTATTGTTCCAAGCGAATCTGAACTTAATTTACCGGATTCGACATCATGCTTGACACCCGACATCGCCAGAACTGCACCGGTTTTAGGATTAAGAGCTACAGCGTAGACTCCTTCAGAGTACTTTGCTCCACCGTTACCCAACTCTGAGTTGAAGTAGCTCTTGAGTAGGTCGTCCACACCATTCTGGAAAGCTAGGTCAATCGTTAACTTGATGTTGTTTCCTTTACTTCCTTCTTCGACATTTTCCACACTTTCCATATTTCCGTGTTTGTCGAGGTGGATTTCTTTGACGGAGCGTTTGCCTTGAAGAACATCTTCATATTGCTTTTCAAGATAGGAAGTTCCCACTCGGTCATTGAGAGAATACCCTTTTTTGAGATAGGCATCAACTTCCTCTGCTGGAAGTCCTGACTTTTCATTTGAAACGCTACCGACGATTGTCGATAAAGATGTATCCAGTACTTTACGATCCCATGAGGTTGAAATGCTGATACCTGGTAATTCCTTGGACGCTGATGCAACGAGAGCAACTTGGGTATCATCTAAGGCATCCGTAGAAATGGTTCCCGTTGCAAAATTTTCAACAGCATTGAGCTGACTAAAGAGATAGATTTCCTTTTTCTGGTCATCTGTATAATTAAGTTGACTCACGTCAATGCTTTCAACCGCATTATTGTAAAGTGTCGCTTCCGATAAGCGGTTCCCATCTGAATCCAGGCGTTTATCGCTTGGCAAGGATTCGACTGTTTTTTTGTAAATATCCTGATCCGCCAAGTAATAATCTGCAATCTGTCGATCAGTCAGATCAGGGGAGGTTACATTTACATATGTGAGAAGTTTCTTGGCTGTCTCCTTCAATTCAGTTGCAGTCATTTTATTGTTTCGTGTGAAAGAAACAACCTGCTTGACAGTGTTTTCTACCAAGGGTTTCCCTGCCGCATCATAGATCTGTCCACGAGCTGAACTAGTTGTTACCCTTGTTTGGCTGGCTGAGGCCAATTTTGTTTCATAAAAATCCTTATTGAGCACCTGCATGTATAACAATCGACCAATAATGGCCATAAAGAGCAGGATGACAATCGCAAATAGTAAATTAAGCCGAATCGGAATCGAATGGCTATTAAATTTTCTCATACAACTAAGACTCTTTTCTAGAAAAATTCCCGATTTCCACCTTTATTTTCCCTAAAATAATAGAGCAAACAGGTGAAGCTCAGTACATTTCATTGTACCATATTTTACGGAGAAACTCTTGGAAAAGTCGAAGCATTTTTTGACTTTTAATTGAAAATGCCTTTTTATTTGGTTATCCTATTTTCTATGATATAATGATAGTGATAGTTAGGAAAGCGTTAACTTTTAAGACTTTGACTCATAAAAAGGAGCCTCATGAACAAGCCAGATATCGCAACCATAATCGACCTCCATTTTGAAGAATTAACCGAGCTCGAGCAAGAAATCGCTCGCTATTTTTTGCAAGCTGAAACAATCCAAGATGATCTCTCTTCTCAGCAAGTTACCCAGAAATTACATATCTCCCAAGCAGCCTTGACCCGCTTTGCCAAAAAGTGTGGTTTTACAGGCTACCGAGAGTTCGTCTTTCAATACCAGCACCAGTCTAGTAAAGCGGACACTCATTCGCACAAACACAGTCCTTTGACCAAACGTGTTTTGCGAAGCTACAGTATCATGCGAGAACAAACACAGGATTTGATCGACGAAGAACAACTGGAACGCGTCGCTCAATTAATCGATAACGCAGAACGAGTTTACTTTTTTGGGACGGGAAGTTCTGGTCTGATTGCCCGTGAGATGAAACTGCGCTTTATGCGTCTAGGTGTTGTCTGTGAAGCTTTGACCGATCAGGATGGCTTTGCGTGGACGACCAGTATCATGGATGAAAATTGTCTGGTACTTGGTTTTTCCCTATCAGGCACTACCCAATCCGTCCTCGATAGTTTGTTGGATGCCAAGGAAATGGGTGCCAAAACCATTCTCTTTACCAGTGCTCCAAATAAAAATAGTCAGGCCTATACCGAAACAGTCCTTGTCGCAAGCCATAGTCAATCTTCTTACATCCAGCGTATTTCCGCTCAACTCCCTATGCTCATTTTAATAGATTTGATTTATGCCTACTTTTTGGAAATCAATCGCGAGAGCAAGGAAAAAATCTTTAACAGCTATTGGGAAAATAAAAAACTCAATGGCTATCGTAGACAAAAACGCGTTAGAAAATCCTAGTTTGGTTGAGCCAAACTAGGATTGTTTTGTCTTGAAATGATAGTAGGCACATAGGTAGTCTTTCCAATCTTTCTCTTTGTGCTAATGCCTTTTTTATCTGGGCTTTTCAGTTCTTCCTTAAATTCTCCTTTCCATTTTTGAATGTTTGACATCAAAAAAAGAAGTAGCGACTATGTGCTGCTTTTACTTCCTCTCTTTAATTTTATTTAATCGTTTTGCTTCGACAAAGTGAGATTTAGATTTTAACCCTTCAGGAAAATAAAACGAGCTATTCTTCAGAAGTACGTTATATAAGATTATAGTTTAATGCAAAGTGTAGCGATATAATCATTTCCATAAGGTGACAATCGATGCCTTTTATCACATGATTCATAAAAATCGATCATAGCGAGACCGTTTTTTAGTTGTCCTCTAATCTGACTTTCTAAGGTATGGCTAAATTCATATCCATATTCTGGATTGATGGTGATTTTGCCTTCCTCTTCAAGCTCTCTTGAATTAAAAGGGAGTGAAAACTTTAAAAGCAATTCCTCATCGGGTTTGTCCCATACAATGTCAGCATCATACATGTAGATCCAAGGATTCATAAATCCGACCATTAAGAGTCCACCCTTTTTCAATACGCGAGAGGCTTCTTTATACATGTTTTCTAAATCTTCTATATATACATTTGAAACTGGATTAAAAATAATATCAAAAGTTTCATTTTCAAATGGAAATGGTTTTGTCATATCGCTTTGAACCGTATTGATTTTTAAGCCTTCTCTTTTAGCAACCAACTCATCTCTTTCTAATTGTGATTTAGAAAAATCCATAATGGTGACATCATAACCTTTTGCAGCAAAAACGGGACCCTGCTGTCCACCACCACAAGCTAACCCTAATATCTTTTTCCCGTTTGCTTTTTCAAACCATTCTATCGGAACTTTTTTCCCAACAGTTAAGGCAACAGAAATTGGATGCTTTCTAACTTCTTCTAATTCTTCCTGTGTCAATGGCTCAGTATAGTCATTTTTTACATTATTCCATCTATCTTCATTTAATTTTATATAATTGTTCATCTTACAATCTCCTCGTAATTTTATATGATTTCGATTTCAGGTGAATCAGTTGCCATTACATTTTCTCACCTCTAGAAATTCTAATTTGTCAATTTTTCATCCATCTCATTATATCATTTTTCCACATTTTCCCATTTACTCAAGCTAAATATCAATTCAATGGATGATAGAATTGCTCTCGCCTTGTAGTTCTTTATCTCGGCCTAACCTTTCATTCAAGGTGGTTATTTTCTCCTAGTTTCTCACGATTACCTCCTTTGGCTTAAATTTTTCAATAAAAAAAGAATTAAGCAAAACAGTTTTCACTCGAGTAGTGATTCAGTGTTTTTCTTAATTCTATAGCTCCAAACTAGGATTGTTTTGTTTTGAAATGATAATAGGCTCCCAACATCCCTGCTGTGTTTTGGTGATGGGCAAATTCTAATCGTGTTTTTTCAGCTAGGCTTGGCACCAAGGCCGCCTTCAAGGCTGTGCGGATCTTCGGTTTGAGGATAGCCTCTTGCCCCATGATCCCGCCACCGAGAATGACCACTTCTGGATTGGCAACGTAGCAAATATTTGCCAGACCTTTTCCTAAATAGTCTACCATGCGGTCAATACCAGCCATACAGATCTTGTTTCCTTCAGTAGCTTCCTTGAAAATGCGTCGGCCATTCCACTGATCAACTGGATCGCCATGAGCTGTTGCTACATATTCTACCAAGGCTGTGGTAGAGGCGAGGTCTTGGAAAGCTCCATCCTGCATGTGCATATAACCAACTTCGCAGGCTGAATTACTAAATCCATGGAAGACTTTCCCACCCATAATCAAGCAACCACCGATACCGGTTCCAATGGTCAAGCAAAGAGTGACACTCGCTCCCGTGCCTGAACCAGATACTGCCTCAGCCAGACCTGCACAATTGACGTCATTCTCAATCTCGCAAGGAATATTAAAACTCGTCTCGATTTCCTTCTTGAACTGGGTTCCTGCATAGTTGGGAATCTGAGGACCAGCGTAGAAAATTTCCCCCTTATCAGGATCCACCATTCCTGCAGAAGAAATGGCAACACCTGCTACTGGGCCTTTTTCTAAATAGCTGGCTACGATATCTTTTGTCTTTTGTAAGATATGAGGTCCACCCTTATGCGCCTCGGTTGGCATTTCATGCGATTCAACAAGTTGGCCTTCTTGGTCAATCAAACCATATTTGATGTTGGTTCCACCGATATCAATTGCAACGTAGTGTGTCATAAATACCTCCTTATGGATTAGAGGAAGCGCTCCTTGGTTTCACGAATCAAGGCTGCAGCTGCTTCTACAACTGGACGATCTTCTTCAGTCACTGGCGTCAATGGTGAACGAACTGATCCAATGTTAAGTCCTTCATTGATCTTCAAGACTTCTTTGATCACACCGTACATATTTCCATGTGCAGCAGTCAATTTACCAATGATTGCATTGATAGCGTATTGCAATTCACGCGCTGTTTCCAAATCTTTCTCAGCAATCAACTCATTGAGTTTCAAGAAGAGTTCTGGCATAGCGCCATAAGTACCACCGATACCAGCTTTTGCTCCCATAAGACGTCCGCCTAGGAATTGTTCGTCTGGACCATTAAAGACGATATGATCATCACCACCAAGACTAACAAAAGTTTGGATATCTTGAACTGGCATTGAAGAATTTTTAACACCAATGACACGTGGATTTTTCAACATTTCTGTGTAAAGACTTGGAGTCAAAGCAACTCCTGCTAATTGAGGAATGTTGTAGATCACATAGTCTGTATTTGGTGCTGCAGCACTGATATCGTTCCAGTATTTAGCAACTGAGTATTCAGGCAAGCGGAAGTAAATCGGTGGAATTGTTGCAATGGCATCTACTCCCAAGCTTTCTGCGTGGCGAGCAAGTTCCATACTATCCTTTGTATTATTGCAAGCAACATGAGCGATGATAGTCAATTTTCCTTTGGCAACTGCCATGACTTCTTCCAAAATCAACTTGCGGTCCTCTACACTTTGGTAGATACATTCACCAGAAGAACCGTTGACATAGAGACCTTGAACTCCCTTATCAATGAAGTATTGAACCAAGGCACGCGTACGCTCTGGACTTACTTCTCCTTGATCATCATAACATGCGTAGAAGGCTGGAATGACACCTTCGTATTTTTTCAAATCTGACATAGATTTTCTCCTAAGATTTCTTTTTTCTGCTGAGAGCAGTTCTATTCTTTACAAGTTTAGTATACACCTTGTGAAAATCGCTTTCAATATCTTGTATACACTTAGATTTTAGTTTCTACTTGTATTTTAGAAACTTTAACGATTGAAAGTAGTTTCAGAAACAAGCCATCCTACTGGTATTTGGCGAAAATTTTCTCCATCAATCCTGCTTGGAGAAAGACTAGCAAACCAAAACCAAAGAGGATAAAAGCTGATCCACCCAAAAGGAGAGTGAAGGCGGATAGATAAAGAACCATCACAATGAGAAAGAGAATGGCTAACATGAGGAAGAACCATGGAAAGTTAAAACTTGCCAAGATAAGCCCTTTTTGCAGCACTTCTTTCCAAGACAAATCATAGCGCGCAGCGATGGGATAACTAGCCAGCATCACGAGAGTGAGGAAGATGAGAATCCCCAAACAAATAGCTTTCACAATCTGAAAAGGTAAAGCTGTCTGGCCCCAGAAAAGATAGAGGTCTAAAAGGCTTAGCAAAACTATGCCCAACTCCAGCAAACCTAACTGGAAACCCAGTTTCAGATTTTGCTTGAAGGCCCTTATATAAGTTCTAAAGACTGGTACCCGTCTGCTTCTCTTAATCTCAAACATGGTCTCATAAAGGCTGATTTTCGCCACTCCAATCGTCACGATGGGCAAACAAGAGACGACAAAAAGAAGATTGACTGTCACGATATCCAAGACTTTCTCACTGAAACGCATGAGAAAATTATCTGTATCAAATGCTGCCTTGATAAGGCTTACTCCTTTTTGTGCCATGTTTGCTCCTCCTGATTCTTTTAATCAATCAAAATTTTAAAGAGATATTTGCGAACCTTCTCTTCCATACCTGCATAGCCATTTGGCTGGTGCGGTTCTCCTGGGAAGAAAATTGCAAAATTGTGATAGCCCAACAAGAGTGGGTATTTTTCATGACAATGGACAAAGCCAATGTCGCTCGCTTCGTCGAATGCTACCGCTTCGTCTTTGATACGTGAACCGTAGCTCGAATATTCATGTCCTTCTACCAGCAAATGCAAGTCTGCATAGTTCTTATGATGCTCAAATTGATCATTTTCAGCTTGATTGAGGACATTTTCCTGAACAACTAGAAAGACCTTGTCCCCGTCAATCTCATACTTACCGAGTTCGAAAGAATCCTTACGGTGCTGATAGAGATAGTCGATAGCCTTGTCTAGATTTGGATGGATTCCCTTGTAAAAGGCGATGTTTTTCAAATCGTCAAAAATCATACTGTTTCCTTCGTTTCTGATAGTTACTAGTTTTCAGTTTCGAATGTTCCTTCTCTATTTCCCTGTAATAGTGCGGACGGAAGCAAATTCCTTCGGAATTTCATTCCTAATTTTTGAGCCTTTTGCTCTTTCATCGTCAGTCTCAAAAATTCCGTCTAAGATAAGCGTAAGATTCTTATCTTAGATACCACTAAAGCGGAAAATAGTTACCATAAAACGAACCTACTCTAACTAGTATCATGAAAAGAGTTCATTCTTAAGTTTATAAGTGTCTGACAAAACTTCACGAAGTAACTGCATACTCTCCATTTTGTAGACACTTATAACTCTATATTCTCTTATACTCAATGAAAATCGAAGAACAAACTAGAAAGCTAACCGCAGGCAATACTTAAGAATGGCAAGGTAACGCTAACGTCGTTTAAATTCGATTTTCGCAAGGTCTTAACCTTTAACCGCTCCCATAGTAATCCCTTGAGTGAAGGATTTTTGGAAGACAAGGAAGACCGTTACGATTGGCACGGCTGCAAGAGCTGCACCCGCCATGATCAAACCATAGTTGGTTGCCATTTCGGCCTGCATGGTCGCAACCCCGAGTGAGATAGTCAAGTTTTGACGTGAAGTCAACATAACCAACTGCATGAAGTAGTCGTTCCAAGTATTGATGAAGGTAAAGATTGCAAGGGCTGCAAATCCTGGCTTCACAATAGGGAAGGCTACGCTCCAGAAAGTACGAATTTCACCACAACCGTCGATTTTAGCTGATTCAAGCAATTCTGTAGGGATGTTTTCACTGAACTGTTTCATAAGGAAGACCCCAAATGGCCATCCGATCAAAGGCAGGATAACTGCCCAAAGAGTATCGTGAATTCCCATGAAGTTGACGATACGTACCAATGGTACAAGGACAACTTGTTTTGGAAGCGCCATGGCAGCGATAAAGACTGCAAAGAGAATGCGTTGACCATAGAAACGTTTTTTAGCCAAGACATAACCTGCTAGAGAAGAGGTTGCACAGACTAAGAACATGGTTACCAGTGAGATAAATACAGAGTTCCACATCCACTGCATAGCAGGGTTTTGCACCATGAGTTGTTGGAAGTTCTCCATGGTTGGCATTTTAGGGAACCACTGTGGCGGAATCATAATGGTATCAGGTTGTGATTTGAAGGCCCCTGTCAAGATCCAGTAGAATGGAAAGATGAACAGCACGGTCAACAAGAGCAAGATAATCGTTGAAATAACAGTGAAAGCTGTTAAGGGTTTCTTTTGTGTAGGTTGCATAACTGTCTCCTTTCTTTAGTATTCTACGTCGTTTCCGAGGATCTTGAATTGAGCAAAGCTGACAATGGCAATCATCACTGCCAAGAAGACACCGATGGTATTTGCATAGCCGTATTCTGTCAATTGGAAGGCTTTTTCATAAAGGTAGTACATGAGTGTACTTGTTGAATAGTTTGGACCACCAGAAGTCAACAACTGAATCAAGGCGAAACATTGGAATGAGTTGATGGTTGTGATGATCGCGATGTAAAGAGTTGTTGGAAGAAGGCTAGGCCATTTGATCTTCCAGAAGACTTGAAATTCAGTCGCACCGTCAACACGCGCTGCTTCAACAAGTGAGTTGTCAATATTCCCCATAGCAGCGATATAAAGGATAATCGGTTGACCAACAGATGTTGTCAAAAGGATAATCATAATCGCTAGTAAAGCCCAGTTTTTGTCACCCAGCCAAGAAATGTTTTGGCTGATGATGTGGCTTGACTTAAGGACAAAGTTTAGAATCCCTGATAGGGGGTCATAGATCCATTTCCATACAACCGTTACAGCAACACTACCTGTAACTACAGGAAGGAAGAAGACGAAACGATAGAAAGAACGGGCAATGGCATTTTGATGATAGGTTTGAGATGCTACAAAGAGCGAGAAGAGAACCACAATCGGAACAGATCCAATAACCAGGATAACGGTATTGATCAAAGACTTCACAAAGACAGGGTCTTTAAACATGCGAATGTAGTTGTCCAAGCCCACAAACTCAAATTTAGTCATGGAGTAGTTAAAGAAACTTGTAATGAATCCCATAATCATAGGAGCCAAGACAAAGATGACAAAGAAGAATAACACTGGTGCTAGGAAAGCGTAGGAAATCACTGTTTCCCGCATACGAATTTTATTGACTTTCACAGTCGGCACCTCTCTTTCAAATAGAATAGTTTTTAATTTTCTTGAACTGTTTTAAAACCAAAATGAAATTTTTTAAGATTCGCTTATGTAAGAACTTCATTTTAATTTCGTGACAGTTCCTACTATTTCAAACAAAAGTCCCCCTTTTCTTACACCATAGTGCACAGGGAAAAGGGGGGAATCAATCTGACTTAGTGCTTATTGTTTTGTAGCTTTTTTGATGGTTTCGTTAGCTTTTTCAGTGAAGGCTTTCAAAGCATCCGCTGGTTTTTCGTCACCATTTGATACAGATTGCAACATTGGGAACCAAAGTGTTCTCATTTCAGCAAATCCATCGATAGTATTGTAGTATGGTGAGTAGTATTTAGTCCAGCCACTGATTGTTTCCATACGTTTGTCTTCATAAAGTTTGCCAAATGAAGTACGAACTGGGAAGGCACCTGTACGAACTACGTCTTTAGGACCCCATTCTTTGTCATCTGCGATGAATTGAACGAATTTCTTAGCAGCTGCGACTTTCTTATCGTCTTTGTTGTTAAATACTGCAAATCCGTTTACAAGGTATTCAAGAGATGGTTTACCAGAGTCTGATGGGAATGGTACTTCTACCACATCTACCTTACTTGCTTCCAAGAGTTTCGCTTGGATACCGTTTTGAGCTGGCGCCCAAAGGATTGTGTATGAAGTTTGACCGTTGGCAAAGTTTTGGATGTCTGCTCCACCGTCAAATTGTGAACCATTGTTCAATAGACCGTCTTTAATCCAGCTAGCAGCTTTTTCAAGACCTTTAACGAATTTAGGATCGTCTGTTGTATATTTGGTTACGTCTTTGTCTGTTACAGAACCGCCATAAAGGTTTGCAACGAAGGCACGTGTTCCTTGGTCTCCCCCTTGACCAGAACTGAACAATGAACCTGGAGTGTAGCCTTTATCTTTAAGCGCTTTCAAAACTTTTTCAAAATCATCAGTTGTCCAACCTTCTTTTACAAGGTTTGCAACTCCAGCATCTTCCAACATTTTCTTGTTCATAGCCATGTAGAATGGAGCTGAACTGATTGGATACATGTAAGCTTTATCTCCAGCCTTACTTGCTTGTACGATATTTTCGTTGTTGACATCTTTGACAAATTCGTCTGTGAAGAGGTCGTTCAACTCAGCCAATTTACCATTTTTACCGTATTGGATGATACGTCCTGGTGCGTCAAAGAGTACGTCTGGCGCTGTTCCTGCTTCGATGGCTGTTGTGATCTTTTCAGGACCTGACTTGAAGTCGATGGTTTCCAATTTCACTTTTACATCTGGATTTGCTTTTTCAAAAGCTTCGATGATTGATTTTTCATAAGTTCCAACACCGTCACCAGTTTTTTCTTGTGTGAAGACTGGGAATGCCCACCAAGTGATTTCTGTTTTTCCGCTATCGCTACCAGAATTTGCAGCATCTTTGCTTCCACCAGAGTTACCACAAGCAGCAAGGCCAAGAATCGCAGCACCCGCAAGTACTGTACAAGCTAGTTTTCTAAATTTCATCTGTATTCTCCTAATTGATAAGCGTATCCATATTGGATAATGAGTTCTTTATATTTGTATACGTTTTCATTTTCTCCGACGCATCGACCACTCTCCTCTTTTTTGAGATTGTGTTATTTAAGACCGGCAACAAAGCGTTCCGTAATCTCTTTTGGTCTAGTGATAGCTCCACCAACAACGATACCTCGCACCCCATATTCAAGGATTTGCTTAGCTTGTTCTGGTGTATGAATCTTCCCTTCAGCTATGACATCCACACCTGCTTCACACAGTTTTTTGATCAGTTCAAAGTCTGGACCATCCACTTTCGGACTATAAGAGGTGTAACCTGATAGGGTTGTTCCAACAAAATCAATTCCTGCTTCAACTGCTGCTATACCCTCTTCAAACGTGCTAGTATCAGCCATTAAGAGTTGATGCGGATACTTTTCTTTAACTTGTCGGATAAAGTCCTGAATTTCCAAACCATCGTAACGTTCACGTTTGGTACAATCCAGAGCAATGACCTCGATGTCTAGTTCAGCCAGTTCATCCACTTCTTTCATCGTAGCTGTAATGAAAGGCTCCTGTGGCGGATAGTCACGTTTGATAATCCCGATAATCGGGAGTTTCGTAACCTCCTTAATCTCCTTGATATCGCGAACACTATTTGCTCGGATACCGACTGCTCCACCTTGCTCAGCCGCTTTGACTAGCAAGGGAATGACTCCTCCCGCTTCTGTATAAAGCGGTTCGTGAGGAAGTGCCTGGCAAGAGACAATGATTCCATCTTTGATTTGTTCAATCAAGGCTTCTTTGCTGATCTGTGGCATCCTCTTTCCTCCCTTTCTTGTTCTTATGGGCTTATTATATATCATTTGTTAAGCGCTTTCAATAGCTTGTAGTAGAATAGATTTCAGTTTCAAAACTATTTTATAGAACAGACTATCCTGAAAGTAGTTTCAGACCTCTTATGATTTCGAATCAACCTAAATTTAATAAAGAAAGATAGCAGGCTGAAAAACCTGCTATCTCTTCTGAGAGTTACTCAAATAGCTTTTACTTATTATTCTTTTCTCTTCTTGCCAAATGCAAACAAGGATAAAAGAACACCTGCAAGACCAAAGGAAATCAGTGAGTTTGTTTCCTTGCTTCCCGTATTTGGAAGTTCATCTTGTTTAGCTGCTGGCGCTTGATAGGTCACATCTTGGCCTAGAGACAGTTTGTTGTCTGCAGTTGCTAATACTAGATTGGTGTCTCCTTTGTACTCTGGTACTTCAAGGATTGCTGCCTCAGCGCCATTGACACCTCCCTTATACTCTGGCAGGTCATTTGAAGCTGCCAAGACAAAGTTAGCACCTCCTCTATATTCCGGAAGCTCGTTTGAAGCTGCTAGAACTGCATTGACACCACCCTTGAACTCTGGAAGTTCATGAACTGCTGCCTCAACAGCATTGACACCACCAGTGAATTCTGGTTTTTCTACTGTTTGAGCTGGTTCTTCACCTACTGTTGCCAATGGTCCAGTGTACTCTGGTATCTCTGCCACAGCCGCTTCTTCTGCATTAACGCCACCTGTGAACTCTGGAACCTCATGGATAGCAGCTTCACTGCCATTAATACCATCGCTTAGTTTAGAGCCAGCTAAAGAAACTGGTAAATTGTGCATGCTTTCAATTGCACCCTCAGCTAGACCTGTAATTCTTTGACCCATATCCTCTGGATCTATTGTGAATAGGAGAGTTTTTGTATCGTACTGGGTCATAAAGGTTGCTGTCTTGCCATTTGCCAATTGAAGAGTCGGAGCCTTGTTGACCAATACTTCCGAATCGAACTCCATGGCAATGATGCCTGGCCATTTTTGGATAGCATATTTTACTTTTGCTTCTTTAGGAGAAATTCTGTCTTTGCTTAAGAAATCCCAGTTGAATTTCTTGAAGGAAAGTGTGTATGGAACACCTCCAGGAGCATGGTGTTCATATAAAAGTCCAAATTCATCTGGTCCGATTTGTTGAAGTGAGTTATAAGCATACTCACCTTCTTGAATCAAATGGTGGTGCAACCAAGTTAACTGACCATCTTCTTCTACACGAGCCACTCGAATATAACCATTTTTACGACCAGGACCATTTGCATTTGCTAATAGAATATACTCTTTGCCATTTTGAACCGTGTGAGTCGCAGCCATTTGAACATAAACGTCTGGCACATCGTAGCGTTCAACGTTATTGTCCCAAGTTAGACCACCATCATGACTGGTTGCAACCTGTAGATCTTCTGTCAACCCACGCATAAAGAGTTTGAGGTCCCCATTGTTTAACTGAACAACTGAAGCTTCTGTATTTTGAGCATAATAATTACTCATGGTACTTGAATCGACTACTGTACCATCATAAAGTGTACGATTGTCGTTGACACCACCACCCATATGCCAAGTCTTACCATGGTCGTCTGAGTAGATGATTCGAGATGATTGAGAACCATTGAGGTGGTTAGCCCGGTTGGTCGTATAGACAGGAACGACGATTCGACCTTTATGTGGTCCAGTACGAAGGGTAATCCCCACTCCAGGACCTACTCCTAGGAATTTCATCCAATCGGCTTTGACCATCGGAGTAATATCTTGAGGCGCTGACCAGGTCTTCCCGTCGTCATCGCTGTAAGACATCCATAGGTAGCTATCCTTCGCAATTCTAAATGGAGAAGTTTTGTTTGTTGTGAAGTAGATATTGCCCAGTAGCTGGTCACCCTTGTATAGATCACCCTTGTCGCTATAGGCCGGTTTAACAGGTTCTACAACAACACGGTAGTCTGTTGCTTTACCATCTGGAGTGTAAACTGTACCATTTTCTCGAATAGTATAAGCTTCCTGTTCACCTTCTCGATAGAGGAGTTGATAGGTTTTACCATTGATTTCTTTGTAGGCTTCTTCTTTTTGCGAAGACATTCCAAAGATTCCTTTTCCTTCTGGGAACATGTCATAAATGGCAAAGATGCGTTTGGTTTCAGAATCTTGAGTCAAGGTCATATCGATATTCACTGGTGAACCGATTGATGGATCAGAAGCCTTTGGATTGTCACGTAGGTTGGTAATAGTTACTCGATCTCCCCAAGTTTTACCATTATCTTCACTGCGTCTGATGACCATGCCGATATCACCCCAGTCACTCGAATGGAGACGGCGTTCATCTGCACCTGCAATCAGCGTTCCTTTATCTGTCTTGAGAAGAGCTGGGATACGATAACTCTTGATACCATCTTTATTTGGTTGATTGTTCCTACCACCTTCAAATACGTCTTCTTTCTCAGAGATTTTCGCACCTTCTGGTAGTTTCTGTTCCAATTCACCTCTTTCAAATAATTGACTCCGTGTTTGAACTTCATCTGGGCTTAAAGCACGATCATAAACGGTTAGGTTTCGAACTTGTAGGTTTGAGGCCCAAACTGTTTTATTGCCCCGTTTGGTTGCTCCAAGTTGAGCTTGATTAACATCTGGCATATCTTTGATGAAGTTACCAGATTTGAGACTTGTTCGGGATAAGACACCGTTCACATAGAGACGAACTCGACCATGAGTTAACTCTGCTGTCGGTTGTTCAACAGTAAAGGTCACGGAATTCCATTGTCCAGGGCGAACTTTCAATGGAGCATCTGTATACTTATCATAGAACTGCTCCCCGTTAGCGCCACGCCCTTCAATAAGAGCTGTATTATCAAGGACCGACATAGTAAAGTACTCATTTTCCTTGGTGTCACTGGATACAGAGAAGAGATTGTAAAAGCGTGGAGCTGATGCATCTGGTTTGAACTCCATGTGAACTGTAGCATTTTTTAGTTGCTTTAGTTTATTTAGTTCACTTGATAAATCAACTCTCTGACCATTTGTTGCATTGGTTTCAACATCTTCTTTTTCAAGGACAGGATTGGCATTTTTTAAATCTCTTGAGTAATAGTCACGAGGAATAGCACCCTGATCCTCTGATTCCTCTTCCTTATTTGCTTCTTCTGCAGGGGTTTCCGTAGAGGATGGGGTTTCTGATTCTGCACTCTCATTTTTTTTCAAATGATCTTGGTCCACCTCAACGCCGTTGTCTTGAGCTGCTGCCAATTTACCAGCCAAATCCTTATCCAAATGAGCAAGATCTCCCGAGGACGCTTCTTTTGGCAATTCTGATAAACCTTGACCAGGTTCGACAGTTTCTGTATTGGCTCCTGCTGCATTGGCTTGTTCTTGAGCTAAGACTGGATTTGCTCCAAATACTACTGTACCAATCACTACAGATGCCGCCCCGACTGCAAATTTTCGAATTCCGTATCGCTGTTTCCGATCTAAAGATTTGTAATTCATGTTTGTCCTTTCATTTTTCATAAAATAAAGCGCTTTCTTTTTTCTTTAAAAATTTTTATTGTCTCTCAAGAGACAAGTTTTACAAGAAAGTATCCAACTTAATGAGAGCTCCCAATCCTCTCCCATTTTCTGCTGAGCCATTCTTTAAGCATCCAGCAGCCTTTTTCCTCCTTTCACAAGTGACTTTTCCTTTATTATACAATAAAGTCTTATATTTATATCTGTGTTCCTACAGAATAGATTTTACTTTTAAGAATATTTTAATATTTTAAATTTTCTAAAAGTACTTTCAGGTTTTGGACATTAAAAAGAGAGCTCCGGGGCTCTCTCATTCATTATCTTACGTACTTAAAAGGAATTTCACTACCACAGAGCCAGTTATAAACCTGGTCATTGACAAAAACATTCATGGCTTCATGAGCATACTCAGGCATGATGCGATAGGCCTTATCACATGTCAGACGGTTGTATATCGCAAACTGGGTAATAGGATAGCAAACATCGTCGTCCAAGCCTGTAATCATCTTGACCTCACCTTTGATACGATGGGCAAGATTTTTCACATCGATGTAGGCAAGGGTCGCCATGATTTCCTCCTCTGTTTCATGGAAAGGATCGTGGAACTTGAAATAACGGAAGAGTTCATCATAGGCTTCACTGGTATTGCCAATCTCAAGCACTCGTCTAAAGTCTGACAAGAAGGGATAGATGGCAACTGTTTTCTGAATCCGAAGATTGAGCGCTGCTGCAACCAGGGCTAAAGCACCGCCTTGTGAGGCACCATAGCTAGAAAGTCTTTCCTCATCTACCTGTGGCAGACTAGCAACAATTTCGATCAACTGGTAAATATCCAGATAGACATCCTTATAAAAGAGCTGGTCTCGACCTTCAACAGCACCACGGATGATATGCCCCTTCACCGTATTTCCCAAAGGAGAGCGCAAGCCATCTTGCGAGTAACCTGACTGGCCCCGCACATCCATGGAGACAACACCGTAACCAGCTACAGTATAGGCCAGCATGTCGGCCCAGTCCCAACCACGTCCCATATAGCCATGGAAATGGAAGATTAACGGAACTTTCTCCTCACTCTTTGGAAGGACGACACGCGCATAAACCTTGCCTTCATTGGTTCCTTCAAAAGTAAGTTCATAGCACTTGACTTGGGGAATATGGAAATCTCTTTCCTCCAACTGGTAGGCTGGAAGAGATGAAACTTTTTTCACTTCCTCATCCCAGAAAGCATCAAAGTCTTCTGGAACCTCATCCCGTCCTAGATAGGTATTGATTTCTTCTAACAAAGCTGGATTTTTCATAGCATGCTCCTTTAGTTTTGTAATCGCTATCATAACTCTAGCATATCTAGGAAAGCAATGCAAGAAAGAACGGTAAACAGAAAGTGATTTTAGATTCTCTAACTTCAAACAGAGCACCTGAAAGTAGTTTTAAAAATAAAAAGAGCGTTTCCGCTCTCTGTGTATCAATAGGTGCTAGCTCCTTTCTCTAGTTTGACGGTTTGGAATTTCTTTTGGTAGGTTACTTTAATCGTCATGTGAGAGTCCTCGTTTCTTTTTGATGACTCTAGTATAAGATCCAAACCTAAAAGCTAGCTTATAGATTTCTTAGAAAAGGCTTAATCCAGATGTTCTCTCTTTTCTAGGTGGAGAGCAATCATGCGCCATTCTGGATCCTCTTGCCAACCTTCTATCGAACTAATGTAGCTGGCAACCTTTCTGGCTTCTTCTAAAATCGGAAAATCTTCGATAATATCAGCCACTTGAAACTCTGGCAGTCCTGATTGTCTGGTTCCAAAAATCTCACCAGAACCACGCATTTTCAAATCTTCCTCCGCAAGGGCAAATCCATTGGTCGTTTCTGTCATGATGCGCATGCGGTCCTTCCCAGACTCAGTCTTAGGATTAGCCACAAGAACAGCATAGGACTGCTTGTCACCCCGACCCACACGGCCTCTGAGCTGGTGAAGTTGGCTGAGACCGAACCGATCGGCATCCATGATAATCATAACGGTCGCATTGGGAACATTAACCCCAACCTCGATAACCGTTGTCGAAACTAGAATATCCGTTTTTCGCTCTTTGAACTCTTGCATGATCTGGTCTTTTTCGTCACTCTTCATCTTACCATGTAAAAGAGCCACTTCAGCCTTGCCGGCAAAATGAGCTGTCAACTCCTCAGATAAGGCAATGGCGTTTTTCAAGTCCAGAGCTTCAGATTCTTCGATCAAGGGAGAGATGACATAGGCTTGAGAACCTTTTTGGATTTCCCCCTCTAACCAAGTCAAGACCTGAGGCAGCTGCTCATGCTTAATCCAGCGCGTCACAATAGGCTTCCGCCTTGCTGGCATTTGGTCGATAATGGAAACATCCATATCGCCAAAGGCTGTGATAGCCAAGGTTCGTGGAATGGGCGTCGCTGTCATCATGAGAACGTCAGGATTGTCCCCTTTTTCCCTCAGAACACGCCTTTGCCCCACACCAAAACGGTGCTGCTCATCGATGATAATCAAACCAAGACGAGCATAATCAACCCCATCTTGTATCAGAGCGTGTGTTCCGATAATAAAGTCAGCCTCACCCTTGGCAATGGTCTCTAAAACTTCTCTTTTTTCTGCAGCTTTTAAGGAACCTGTCAAGAGAGCCAGTTTCAAGTCTGGAAAAAGGTTCTGTAAACTCTCAAAGTGTTGCTCTGCTAGGATTTCTGTTGGTACCATGAGGGCAGCTTGGTAGCCAGCCGTCACCGCTGCAAACATTGCCAAACCCGCAACCACCGTTTTTCCGCTCCCCACATCCCCTTGTAGGAGACGATTCATGTGGCGGTCCGACTTCATGTCGGTCAATATTTCCCGCAGACTCTTTTCCTGGGCTTGGGTCAGGGCAAAAGGCAGATTTTCTTTAACGGCTGTCACTTTTTCCTGGGACCAATTCAGAACCAGACCGCTTCCCTGAACTCTATTTTCAGACTTGAGTGACTGCAACTGCATTTGGAAATAAAAGAGTTCCTCAAACTTGATACGGCGAAGGGCCTGCTTGTATTCTGCCAAATCCTTAGGAAAATGCATAGCACGGACAGCCTGGCAACGGGACATAAGTTTGTATTTATCCAGCAAAGACTGGGGAAGATTTTCCTCTATCAAGAGGTCCAGTCCCTGATCAAAAGCTGTCTTGATAACCTTGACCAGCCCTGCCTGACTGATTCCTTGAGCCAGACGATAGACAGGCTGGAGGTCATCTTCCACCTGAGCAAGAACCTTCATTCCAGTCAGACTGGCCTTAGCCCTATCCCATTTTCCAAAGACAGCAAGCGTTGCTCCCAATTCTATCTTATCTGCTAAATAAGGCTGGTTAAAGAAGTTCACCGCAAAAACGACTTCTCCCTGCTTAAGACTAAAACGCAGACGATTGCGCTTGAAACCATAATACTGGACACTAGCGGGAGTCACGACTTGACCAGACAGAACCGCCTTCTCGCCATCTTCCAGCTCTAACACCTGCTTGGTCTTGAAGTCTTCGTAACGGAAAGGAAAGTAGAGCAAGAGGTCTTGCAAGTTTTCAATTCCTAGTTTGGCGTATTTCTCTGCTGACTTTGGTCCCACACCAGGCAAGACATGCAAGGGTTGATGTAGATTCATGCTCCACTCCTTTCTTTTTTAATAATATTCTCTCGGAATGCGGTCGCTGAGGAGGCAAACCACCTCATAGTTAATGGTTCCACGGTAGGCAGCTACCTGAGTAGCTGTGATTTCCTTGTCGCCGTTAGAACCAATTAATGTTACTTTTGTTCCTAGCGGATAAATCTTAGGCAGACGAATGGTAATTTGGTCCATAGATACTCGTCCGACGATTGGGCAAGCTTGCCCATCCACCAAGACAGTGAAATTCTGCATGTCACGTGTCCAACCATCCGCATAGCCGATTGGTACCGTCGCAATGACTTGCTCACTATCGACTTGATAAGTTGCTCCATAGCCCATGCAAGCACCAGCTGAAACTGTCTTGACATGAACAAGGGCAGACTCCAAGGTCAAGGCTGGTGTCAAATCATAAGGCAAGTCCAAGACCTCTCCACTTGGATTGAGACCATACATAGCGTCTCCCATACGGACTGCATTGAAAATAGTCTCTGCATGCCAGAGGGTCGTTGCCGAGTTGCTGGCATGAACCAGCTCTGGGACTTCCTTCATACTTGCCAAAATAGCTTTAAATCGTTCTAACTGGGCATTAAAATAGTCATCTGATTCTTCATCTGCAGTAGCAAAGTGGGTAAAAATCCCCTCAACGCGAGCACCATGTTGCTTGAGCAAGTCTTGAGCCTGTTCAGCCTCACCGGCTTCTCTAAAACCAATTCGTCCCATTCCTGAGTCAATCTTGAGGTGGACAGTCAAGCCAGTCAAATCTGCTTCCTTGTCTAAGAGCGCTTGAATCCACTCCAGTCCAGCCACCGTCAAAGTGATGTCGTATTCTTTAGCTAGGCCAATAGCTTCTAACTCAGATACACCTAGAATGAGGATTTTCTTGCTGAGTCCAGCCTGACGAAGTTCAATAGCTTCATCAATATTGGAAACGCAAAAGCCGTCGACATCGTCTTGGATAGCTGTCGCAACAGCTACAGCACCATGTCCATAGGCATTGGCCTTAACCACTGCCCACTTGAGCGTTCCTTCAGGGATATGAGCCCCCATTTGCTGAATATTTTGTCGAATAGCTCCCAGATGAATCCGAGCCTTGGTCGGTCTATGTGGACTAGCTTTCATGATTTTCCTCCAAAATGACACTGGCTGTCACAAACTGATCTGTATGGCTGATCGATAGCCAAATCTTTCCTGAAAATGGTGCCTGACTAAAATAAGGCGCGCCTCGTTCATTGTTCAAAACTTCCAAATCCTGAAAGGTCAGTTTGCCAATTCCTGTCCCCATAGCCTTGGAAAAAGCCTCCTTAGCCGACCAACGACCTGCCAAGTATTCGATTTGTCTGCGCCCTTTGAGACTGGTAAAGCGCTCCATTTCCTTAGTAGTCAGCACCCGCTTGGCAAAGCCATTGTGCCGTGTAACTGCTCGTTCTATCGAAGCCAATTCTTCGATGTCAATTCCGTGTCCAACTATCATACTCATAAAAGGAGCTGAGATTCCCCCAACTCCATCCTTTTCACTTATTTTGTTAAGGTAGTATAAATTTCTTCTACCAAGGCTACTGTATTTTCCCAACCTAGACAAGGGTCAGTTATGGAGCAGCCAAAGACCTCTGGTTGGTTTTGACGACCATCTGCTAGGTAAGATTCGATCATAAAGCCTCGAACCGTCTTTTTAATCTTTTCATTCCAATCACGATTCAGCAAGGCTTGACGAACAATGCGAATTTGTTCCATATACTGCTTGCCAGAATTGTCATGATTGGTATCGATGATAATGAAGGGATTTTCAAGTCCCGTAATCTCATAGCGATTGATGGCATTTAAGAGGGTTTCATAGTAGAAGTTGGGTTCATTTTTGCCGTATTCATTCATGGCGCCACGAAGGATCACGTGGGCCAAAGGATTTCCTGAAGTTTCCACTTCTTGGCCGTGGTAAAGGAAGGTTTGCTTGTTTTGAGCCGCATAGATGGCATTAAACATGACCCCAAGATTTCCAGATGTTGGATTTTTCATCCCAACCGGAGCATCAATCCCAGAGGCTACAAAGCGGTGTTCTTGGTCTTCCACTGAACGAGCCCCTACAGCATGGTAGCTGACCAGATCATCAACCAAAACGAGATTTGACGGATAAAGCATCTCATCAGCTGTCGTCAAGCCCGTTTCGGTAATCACGCGGTAGTGTAGCTGACGAACAGCCTGCAAACCATTGATGAGACTAGGCGCTTCGCTGGTATTTGGTTGATGAATCATTCCCTTATAGCCGTCTCCATTGGTACGAGGTTTAGCCGTATAGACACGCATCACGATAAAGATTTTATCCGCAACTTTTTTCTGCAAGTCTGCTAAGCGACGAGCATATTCAAGCACAGCTTCTTCATTGTCTGAAGAGCACGGTCCCATCACCAAAAGGATTCGGTCGTCCTCACCCGAGATGATGGCTGCCAGCTCTCTATCGCGGGCTTCTTTCTTTCGCAAGACTTCAGGTGACAACTGGGTCGCAGCCTTGATTGCTTCAATATCAATTTCTTGACCTTTTTCGATAAATGCCATCTTATTCTCCTAGCGTTTGGTAGATTTCGCGAACAAGTGCTTCAGTATTGTTCCAGCCGAGACACGGATCTGTAATGGACTTACCAAAAACTTCTGGTTCATTTTGACGTCCATCTTCTAGATAGGACTCAATCATAAAACCACGAACATATTTTTTGATTTTCTCATTCCAGTCACGGTTAATCAAGGTCTGACGAACGATACGGATTTGATCCATGTACTGCTTGCCTGAATTGTCATGATTAGTATCGATGATGATAAAGGGATTTTCCAAGCCCATCTTTTCATACTGATCAATGGTATCCATCAAATTGTCATAGTAGTAGTTGGGAATATTTTTCCCGTATTCATTCAAGGCACCGCGAAGAATGGCGTGGGACAATGGATTCCCTGTTGTTTCCACCTCTTTACCAAGGAAGAGGAAACTCTGTTTATTTTGCGCTGCATAAATCCCGTTAAACATGACATTGAGATTTCCAGATGTGGGATTTTTAAATCCTGTTGAGAAATCTGCTCCACTCGCTACAAAACGGTGCTGTTGATCCTCTACAGAGCGGGCTCCAACAGCCATATAAGAAATCAAATCATCCACCAGCGGAAGATTTTCAGGATAAAGCATCTCATCCGCTGTTGTCATTCCCGTCTCGGTAATCACACGATAGTGCAGTTGGCGAACAGCCTTGATCCCATTGATCAAACTAGGAGCTTCTGTCGCATTTGGCTGATGAATCAAGCCCTTATAGCCATCCCCATTGGTACGAGGTTTAGCTGTATAGACACGCATGACCATAAAAATACGGTCTTTGACCTCTTCTTGCAAAGCAGATAGACGCTTGGCATACTCGAGAACCGCCTCTTCGTTATCAGATGAACATGGTCCTATCACCAAGAGAATACGCTGGTCTTCCCCACGGATGATGGCTTCCAATTCCTGATCACGTTGATTTTTTCTCGCAAGAGCCGCTCCCTCTAATTTAGACAAGGCGCGAACTTCTTCAATGTTAATTTTAGGACTTTTAGCTTTAAATACCATGATTCATCTCCTTATAAAGCAAACGGACACCAAGCAAAAAATGATTTTTACCAGGTATCCGCCTGTATCTTATCTCATATTATTGTCTCTTACCATGACAGTTCTTGAATTTCTTACCTGATCCACATGGGCATTGGTCGTTTCGTCCGATTTGGCTCAAGTCCAAATCTTCTGGAAGGCTTGCCTGCTGCGCTGCGATATTACGAGTCGCAGTTGTACTGATATTGTGTTCAGTTTGAGGACGTTCCTGTTCGTGGATTTGTGCTTTCATCATCAAGCGGGTCACATCGAATTCAATCGATCCAATCATGTCGTTAAACATGCGGAAACCTTCTGCTTGATATTCTACAACTGGGTTGTTTTGAGCATATCCACGAAGACCAACAGCATTTCGCAACTGGTCAAGAGCATCGATATGGTCTGTCCACTTGTTGTCTACAACACGTAGGATCAAGACCTTCTGGAATTCTTTTACTGCATCTTCGTCACGAAGCTTAGCAACTTGGCTGTCATAGACTTTCAAGGCACGTTGGAAAAGTTCATCTTTGATAGCTTGGTCTGACAGACCTGCAAGATCTGAACGGCTAATTGAATCTTCTGGAAGCAAGTTATACTTAGCAAAGTTCAAGATTGCTTCCAGTTTTTCATCTTCTTTCGAACGAGCATGTGCATCTACGATACGTCCAATGGTACGACGAATCATAGCATGGATTTCTGGTGCCAAGTCACGATCTGCAGTAATGACATCATAACGTTGTGCATAGATGATCTCACGTTGTTCTCGCATAACGTCGTCGTATTGAAGGACTTGTTTACGAGTGTCATAGTTATTTCCTTCGACACGTTTTTGAGCTGCTTCAACTTGACGCGTTAACATGCGAGATTCGATGGCTTCGTCAGACATGTTGAGACGTTCAAAGACACCTTTCAAACGTTCTGAACCGAAACGTTTCATCAAATCATCTTCAAGAGACAAGTAGAATTGTGACTCACCTGGGTCTCCTTGACGCCCTGAACGTCCACGAAGCTGGTTATCAATACGGCGACTTTCGTGGCGCTCTGTACCAATGACGCAAAGACCACCAAGTTCACGAACCCCTTCACCAAGCTTGATGTCGGTACCACGACCGGCCATGTTGGTTGCGATGGTAACTGCACCACGTTGACCAGCGTTCATGATGATTTGCGCTTCTCTGTAGTGGTTCTTCGCATTCAAGACTTCGTGAGGAACACCTGCAGCAACCAATTTCTTGGAGAGGAAATCACTCGTTTCAACGGCAACTGTACCTACCAAGACCGGCTGACCTTTTTGGTAACGAGCTTTTACATCTTCAACAACAGCCTTAAATTTCGCATCAAGGCTTGCATAGAGAAGGTCTGAGTGGTCGATACGTTGAATTGGACGGTTAGTTGGGATTGGGATAACACGAATGTTGTAAATTTCACGGAATTCTTCTTCTTCTGTTTTACCAGTACCCGTCATACCTGCCAATTTCTTATACATACGGAAGAGGTTTTGGTAGGTAATAGAAGCTGAAGTCTTGGTCTCGTCTTGGATTGGCACACCTTCTTTTGCTTCGATGGCTTGGTGCAAACCATCAGAGTAACGACGACCTTCCATGGTACGACCTGTAAATTGATCGACGATTAGGATTTCCTGCTCTTCGCTAACCACATAGTCGATATCAAGGATCATGATATAGTTGGCACGAAGGGCATTGTCAACAAAGTGAGTAAGAGCTACATTTTCGATGTCGTATAGATTTTCAAGTTTAAAGTAGCTTTCTGCCTTGTCAATACCAGAATCAGACAAACCGATCGTCTTAGACTGAACGTCAATGATATAGTCGTCCTTGTCCAAAGATTTCACGAAGTGGTCCGCCATATGGTAGAGTTGGCTTGTTTCAACTGCGTTGGCACCTGAAACGATCAATGGTGTACGAGCTTCGTCGATCAAAATCGAGTCAACCTCATCGACCAAGGCATAGTTTAGTGGGCGTTGTACCATGTTTTCTGCACGAACGACCATGTTATCACGAAGGTAGTCGAAACCAATCTCTGAGTTGGTTGAGTAGGTAATATCACAAAGGTAAGCCTCTTTTTTCTCCATTGGAGATTTAGCTGCCAAGTTAATCCCTACTGACAGACCGAGCCATGAGTACAATTCACCCATTTCAGTCGCGTCACGTTCTGTTAGGTATTCGTTGACTGTAACTACGTGAACCCCTTTACCTGCAAGGGCATTGAGGTACACTGGCATAGTCGCTGTCAAGGTCTTCCCTTCACCCGTACGCATCTCTGGAACGTCACCATGGTGAAGAACAATCCCACCCATGACCTGAACCTTATAAGGGAAGAGCCCAAGGACACGTTTTGCAGCTTCACGAACTACTGCAAAAGCCTCATATAGCAATGAATCAAGTGATTCACCCTTGTTGTATCGTTCTTTAAATTCGTCAGTTTTCGCTTTTAGTTCTTCGTCTGACATTGCAGCCATTTGGCTCTCATAGTTAAGAACCTTATCAGCCATCTTTTCCAGACGACGAAGTTCTCCTTTATCATTTTCAATAATCGTTTTTAAAATATTAGCCATGATTTTCCTTACTTTTTATTCTGAATATTTTAGAATGTTCTTTTAATTTTAGCATATTTACCATTATTTTTCAAGAAAGAATCCTTAATTTACAACGGAAAAGGCCAGCTGAAATTCAGCTTTTTTTGCATAAATCTTCTGTGGCTCTTTTTTTGTTTTTTGTTCGAGATGCATGCTTGATAATCCAAGCACAACTTGGACTTAGCTCCCCTTTCTGCCAAGTTTGAAGAATCCTTTCAAACTTATCGGGGGCTTCCTTGTACAAATCATTTAGATTATTGGCTACACTTTTTTGAATAGACTTGTCTCTATCATCTTTTAGATTGGTCAGAATAGTGGTGAAATCCTCAAAATAATCCAATACGACGGTTTGTCTCTTAGCCCAAGGCAGACGGATACGCATGCATTCGCTGGCAAGTCTACGAACACGCAAATTTTCATCCCGACTCCATTCTAATAGCAAAGTCATTGTAGCCTTAGGATAGCGAGCCAGCAAAGGTCTCATAGAAAATTCTCCAGTAAATCGCTTGGTTAGTTCCTTACTAAAGGCCGCGCTCAATTCAAATTCCTTATTCCCATATAGCTCTACATATTTTCCGATTGGCCAAAGCCAATATCCTTCTGAGAACATACCTAAACCACCCTCTAACTCAGGACCCAAAATTTTCTCAAAAACCTTGAGAGAGTCCTGATAAGATAAGGGAAGACATTCTTTGATACTTCTAGCCAAGAGTTCTTGACGCTGGCTAAACTCCAACTCTTCCAAGTCTTTTTCTACCAACAACCTAAACTTTCGCTCATCAAAGGCAGGGGACGCTTCTTTCAACCGTCGACTCAAATCACTAGCATAAGCCAAGTCATAATAATCTTTTACTTTTTTAGCCATTTTCAAATCCCTTAATCTTCTTTTTACGGGACTTATTATATCATACAGACAGCCCGTCAACAAAATTATTTTCATATCTCCAACTATTTTAACAAGGAAGAAAAAAGGACTAGAAGCTAGTCTAGTCCTTCATTTTTTAATGTTTAATTTCCCAAGAATACAGGCAATATCCCAAAATACCAAAAGAGATTGATCCAGAAGGCCAAGCAAAAGATGATGCCAAAGATGAGAAGACTGATTTTTTTAATCAGCACCGAGTATAGGATGGATAAAACTCCAAAAACCACAAAGAGTTTTTTCATAACGAAATAATATACTGAAACTCCTCCGATTTGCCAATCCCAAGGAAGGAAAAACATGAGGAACCAGAGAAGGCAAATCGTAAGAATATATCTCTTGTAGTGCGCTTCAAGAAAGGCTTTTGTTTTCTCCATAGCAAACCTCCATTTGAGTCACTGTCTCTTCCCTTTTATTATACCAAAAAAACCTGGAAAAAGCTTTCCAGGTTTGAGTTTGAAATCACTAGTCATACTAGAGAAATTCCTTTATTCATAGGCTGATTCACTTTATTGACTGGATGAAGATGTTCCAAAATCGACCTTAGGAACTGTCTTGGCTTCTTCTGTTTCTTTGAAGGTTTCCGCTTCTTTAAAGTTCATCATATTCGCAAAGAGCACGGTTGGAAAACTTCTCAACTTTTGATTGTACTCGGCTGCGACTTTATTATAATCCTTGCGTGCTACAAAGATACGATTTTCACTGCCTGAAAGTTCGACCATTAGTTGCTCAACATTTTGATTGCTCTTGAGTTCTGGATAATTCTCCGTCAAGGAAATCAAGCGGGAAAGAGCAGAGCTCAACTCTCCCTGAGCCTTTTGGTTTTCTTCCGATGTCACTGAGCTACTACCGATTTTAGCTCTAGCATCCGCAATCTTGGTAAAGACTTCGGTTTCATGATTCATTTGTCCTTTAACGGACTCCACCAAGTTACCAATCAAGTCCGAACGACGTTGGAGGGCTGTCGAGACATCGGCCTGAGCCTGCTCCACTTTAGTCTGTTCACCAACCAGACCATTATAGGTCGTCACTGCGGAACAACTTCCCAGAACTAGTAGTCCAAAAAAGATCGCCACTATTGAGAGAATTACTTTATTTTGTTTCATATCAAAACCTTAACACTTTCTTTTATCAACTTTTCTGAGATAGGACTCAGATTTTAAATCAATTTCCCAAACTTTGTTTTTATTTTTAATTAAGGAGTGAACTCTTGCAAAGGAGTCACCTTACTGTATGGAGAAATCGGTTTGAGCAATATATGATCACTCACCAGTCATCAGACGAACCACCGCCATCAAAGCCACCGCCGTCCCAGCCTCCAGATGAGTCGGAGCCTGAGTCAGACCAAGAGGAGCCCGAATCAGACCAAGAGGAACCTGAGTCTGATGAGTCACCGCCCCACCAGCCACCGCCAGAATCATCTCCACGTGAACCACGACCACCAAATAGAAATCCGATAATCATCACGATGAAGTAAATGAGAACTCCAAATACGATAACTCCGTCGCTCGAACTGCTTTTTCGATGACGTCTCGAAGAACTACTCTCACCAGCATACCTTTCAAGTTCCCTTAAGCGACTAGAGTTGGTGGTATAGTCGTAACTACTTTTAGAACTTGAAGCACTTGTACTCAATCCACTATAGAACATGTAGTTGAGATTATTGACTATTGAGAGAACACCCTTGTTATAGTCACCATTTTTAAAGTAAGGGCGTGCTGTTTTCAAAAATCTATTGGTCTGATAGTCCGTGATCTTACTGGCCACATTATTACTGGTTTCAATCCGTGATTTTCTATCCTCAACAGCGACCACAATCAAGGCGCCGTTGTTGTCTCCCGAGTAGCCAATCTTCCAAGCTCTAGCTGTTTCGTTAGCTACAGTTTCGATTGTTTCTCCATCCAGGCTTTTCACAACGTAAACGCCCATCTGGAATTTTTCCGATTTTTTACTATTTACATTATTCAATTCCCGAATCTGACTTATAGTCTCATCCGTTAAATAATGATCCGGGTCATAGATCCCGTACTCAGGTTTTTCAGGTGCTGTGAATGCTGACAAGAAGAGAAAGACCATTAGCAACCCAAGCAAGCGAACCAACAAACTATGTTTAAATAATCTGCTTTTTTTCATAATAACCTCCCTGATAAAGGAAAATTGATTTAAGGAATTATAGCATTTTGATTTTTACAAAAAAAGTGCATTTTCATTACAAATAGATTACAAAAACTAGGAAAATGATTGAAATTTGATGACAGATTCTCCTCCAATTTGGCAGGTTCTTTTCTCCCCTTTTAGTATAGAAAAAAGAAGACTATGAAGTCTTCTTTTAGTTTATTTTTGTAGAAAAACAAGCAAGGGTTACTTGCGTTTTCTTGCAATCAAGTGAATCGGTGTTCCCTCAAAGGCAAAGGCCTTGCGGATTTGATTTTCTAAGAAACGCAAGTAAGAGAAGTGCATGAGTTCTTCTTCATTGACAAAGATGACAAAGGTTGGTGGCTTGATTGCCACTTGGGTAGCGTAGAAAATCTTGAGGCGTTTCCCTTTGTCTGTCGGTGTTGGATTGATGGCAATGGCATCCATAATCACATCGTTCAAAACTGCTGAAGGAATACGGGTGTTTTGGCTTTCACTGATTTGCTTAGTCATCTCAGGCAGTTTATGGAGACGTTGCTTGGTCAAAGCTGATACAAAGACAATCGGTGCATAAGGCAAATATTGGAACTGCTCACGAATATCCTCTTCCCATTTTTTCATGGTGTGGTTGTCTTTCTCAAGAGTATCCCACTTATTGACAACGATGATCATCCCTTTACCGGCTTCGTGGGCAAAACCTGCGATACGCTTGTCGTACTCGCGAATACCTTCTTCTGCATTGAGGACCATCAAGACCACATCAGAACGGTCAATGGCTCGCATGGCTCGCATGACAGAATATTTCTCCGTATTTTCATAGACTTTACCAGACTTACGCATACCAGCCGTATCAATCATGGTAAACTCTTGTCCATCAGCATCTGTAAAATGAGTGTCAATGGCATCGCGCGTTGTTCCAGCTACTGGACTAGCAATCACACGGTCTTCACCCAAAATGGCGTTGATCAAACTTGATTTTCCAACGTTTGGACGACCAATTAAGCTGAATTTAATGACATCTGGATTTTCTTCTTCGACTTCATGTGGTAGATTTTCCACGATGGCATCCAGTACATCACCCGTACCAATACCGTGGACAGATGAAATTGGCAACGGTTCACCTAAGCCTAGTGCATAGAAATCAAAGATATCATTTCGCATCTCAGGATTGTCAACCTTGTTAACTGCTAGGATAACAGGCTTATGGGTTTTATAGAGTTTGCGAGCTACGTACTCGTCCGCATCTGTAATCCCTTCTTTACCAGAAACGACAAAGACGATGACATCTGCTTCTTCCATAGCAATTTCTGCCTGGTGTTTGATTTGTTCCATGAAGGGAGCATCGACATCGTCAATCCCTCCAGTATCAATCATACTGAAAGAACGGTTGAGCCACTCACCCGTTGCATAGATACGGTCACGTGTCACACCCTCGACATCTTCTACGATTGAGATTCGCTCACCAGCGATTCGGTTAAAGAGGGTCGATTTCCCAACATTGGGACGCCCTACAATGGCAACAGTTGGTAAGGCCATGTTTTCTCACTTTCTACAATAACTTTTTCTGTTCTAGATTTTTCCGAGTTGAACTAGGTTCGGCTTGACCAAACTGCTCTGCCAAACGCTGACTCCAAGAGGTTGTCGCACGCGCACCAGCATAGTCTGCCTGAACTTTATCATAGTCCAAAATCGCTTTAACTGGCTGTTTTTGGTATTCTTCTTCAAATACCACTTGGTTCAAAGGCAGTCTTGGTTTGACATCATGTTGTTGATTTGGCACACCGAGGGCAATCCCAAAAACGGGATAGGTATAGTCAGGCAAGTTAAAAAGCGCAGCCACTTCTTCCGACTTGTAACGGACCAAACCGATAATCATACCACCATATCCCAGACTCTCAGCCGCAAGCAAGGTATTTTGCCCAGCAAGCGCAGCATCCACAGATGTGATGAGGAGACCTTCCACTCCTTGGGGTTGGAAAGTGTCCGTATGAAGGCTTGCTCCCTTTTCCGCTCGATTCAAGTCACCAACAAAGAGCAAAAAGGCTGCTGATTGGCGAATGGCTTCCTGAGGGACCAATTCATATAGGGCATCTTTCTTCTCTTGATTGCGCACAAGAATCACAGAGTAGGATTGGAAATTTTTCCAAGATGATGCCATTTGTCCAGCAGTCAAAATCTCTTCCAAGTCTGCTTGAGGAATTTCTTCCTCCTTAAAGCGACGAACTGAAGTATGAGCTTTCATCAGTTTAATGGTTTCTGTCATCGGCGATTTTCTCCTTCTAGTCTCGTTTCCTCAGCCAAATAACGGATTCGTTCCATGACCCGTCTAGCTTCCCAAGTCTCGTCATTTCCATTCTTTCCTTTGGCAAAATGTTTTTCCAAATCTTGGAAATTAAAGTTGGAAGTAAAGAAAGTTGGCAAATCTTCCTGCATGCGGTACTGAAGAATGACTTGGAGAATCTCATCACGTACCCAAGGTGTCGACTGCTCTGCACCAATATCATCCAAGACCAGGACCTCTGCTAACTTGATGTCATCCACCAAGGTCTTCACAGATCCTTCACCGATGGCATTTTTCACATCAATGACAAAACTTGGATAATGGAGAATGGTCGTTGATGCCCCACGTTTTTCAGATAGGTCATGAGCTAAGGCTGCCATCATAAAACTCTTACCAACACCAAAATCTCCGTAAAGATAGAGGCCTTTTCGGATACTAGGGTAAAGGTCAACAAAGGAATAGAGTCTCTCAAAAATCGGTAAACGTCCTAGATCATCCAGGTCAATCTGAGCCAACTTCGCTTTCTTAAGGCTTGCTGGTAGATTGATCAACTTGAGACGATTCTTGATTGCCGCCTCTTTTTCAGCCGCGATTAGTTCTGGTGTTTCTTCATAAGACACATCCGCATATCCGTGATTCATAACCAAGATAGGCTTGTAGCCACGCGCTATATAGTCCGCATCCCCACGAAGAAACTTGTCCCGTTCTGTGATATATTGGTTGAACTTGGAGATGCTACGATTCAACTCCTCTGGGCTGAGGGATTCTTTCTGGATAAAAGCCGCTACATCTGGGTCTTTCATAATCTGCTGGACTAGGTCCTGATACTGAAAACGACTCGTCTGACGTTTGATAACGTCACCAACACTTTCCATCTAGTCTCCTCCTTCTTCTAATCGGGCTAACATTTCTTGTTTTTTACGTTCTAGTTCCAGACGAGTTTCCTCACTGGTTTGATTCTTGTATTCTGGATTGCTCCACTTGGGAACATTGGTCTTAGTCGAGCTAGTTTTCGATTTCTGGTCTTCCTGCCCTCTTTGCTGACGCTCTCGAATCCGAAGCACAGCTTCTTCTGCTGTCCGAATTTTTTGGTAAGCATAGTCATTTGCGACCTTCATGGCATATTTTTCATTGACATTAGCCGAATCAACCTTGTTAAAGGTTAGAAGCAAGACGATATTGATGACTTCGTCCAGCAAGCTTAAAGACGCCATCTGGTGAAGGAGTTCTCGCTCACTCTGGGTGATGTTCCCCTTACGCGTTTGCTTGATTTCCGCTAAAAATTGTAGGGGAGTTTTATTTTTGGCTTCCCTGATAATGGTCATTTCTTTGGGGCTAAAGTCAGAAGTAGCTGGTTTTTGTGCTATCTTTTCACGCATGCGTTTGACAGAAATAACCTGAGCTACAGCTGTCGCCTTAGCTAATTGATAGGTTTCAAACCAGGTCCACTTTTTTTCATCTGCGATGGCAAACAATTCCAAAACATCCGCCTGCTCGTCTTCAAAACGCAAGCCATCTCGAGCCATCAGCTGCTGGAAATGTTCCAAGTCAAAATCATTTTTTAACTTGCTTTTAGACTCGCTTGGTGTCACTTCTTCAGTCAGGGTTGGAAAGACTTGACTCAAAGAAACAGAGAGTGCTTCTCCCTCACTTGGAGCCTGCTTCATAGCAGAAACAGCTGTATCCCCAATCTTTTTCTCTAATAATCTGCTATAGACAGAATGGCTTAGAAATTCTTGACTGGAGAGGGGAGAATGAAGCTGTAATTCATAAGTTTCTCCCCTTTGATAAAGGGTCAACAGATCTAAGGCAGATAAGACTTTGAAGGATTGGAGCAAGGTCGGCATGCCAAAGTTTAAGTGGTTGAGGATGTGGGAAAAGAGGTGTTCCTTTTGTCCACCATCCCAAAAGGTAATGGCATATAGATAGAGGCTCAGCGCCTCCTGACCGATAATCGGGAGGTAGCACTGCACCAGAGAAGAGGTATCTTGCGACACCCGATTATTCTTTAGAAAAGAAAAACGGTCATTTGGTTTCATCTATTTTTCCTTTTTCTTCTTAGAGGACTGGGTGATTTGCTGGAGCAGACTCTCCAACTCACTCACATCCTTAAAGCTACGATAAACACTGGCAAAACGAACATAGGTAATCTCATCCAGCTCCGCCAATTCTTCCATGACTAAAGAACCAATATATTCACTTTGGATCTCATTCTCACTGCGACTACGGAGTTTTTGCTCGATGCGATTGACCACCATGTTGATTTCATCACTTGACACAGGACGCTTCTGGGCTGAGCGGATAATCCCATTAAAGATTTTATCTCTCGAAAATTGTTCTCGCGTACCGTCTTTTTTGACAACAACCAGCGTTCTTTCTTCTACTCGTTCATAGGTTGTAAAACGATGCTGACACTCGTCGCACTCACGTCTTCGACGGATGGTATTTCCTTCTTCGGCTTGTCGACTATCAACAACACTAGACTTGGTAGCCCCACATTTTGGACAACGCATGCATTTCCCTCCTTGTCGTTTTCTTTTCATTATACCATTTTTTGTGCAATTCCCAAAACAATTCTTATTTTTACTTGACAAGTTTTTTGTTTTATTGTATTATTTAATTAGAACAACAAGCGTAAAGAAAGGAGACTATGATGTCCTGGTCATTTGATAATACAAAACCGATTTATTTACAGATTATGGAAAAAATCAAACTACAGATTGTTTCCCATGAACTGGAACCTAACCAACAGCTCCCAACCGTGAGAGATTTGGCGAGCGAGGCTGGGGTCAATCCTAATACCATTCAGCGCGCCTTGTCTGACCTTGAACGTGAAGGATTTGTATACAGCAAGCGGACAACTGGTCGTTTTGTCACCGAGGATTTGGACCTCATCGTTCAGTCCCGCAAACAACTTTCCGAGGAGCAACTGCAACAATTCGTCTCTTGCATGCTTCAATTTGGCTACAAAAAAGAAGAACTGCCAAATGTATTAAGCGACTATATTAAAGGAGTTTAAGACTATGACACTACTAGCACTTGAAAATGTAACAAAATCATATGGAGCAACTGCGGCACTTGACAATATCTCACTAGAAATCTCAGCTGGAAAGATTGTCGGGCTCCTTGGACCAAACGGATCCGGAAAAACAACCTTGATCAAACTGATTAATGGCCTCCTTCAACCAAATAAAGGACGTGTCCTCATTAACGGACAGGATCCAAGTCCTGCTACCAAGGCGATCGTCTCCTATCTACCAGATACAACCTACCTCAATGAAGAGATGAAGGTTAAGGATGCTCTAACCTATTTTAAAACCTTCTATCAGGATTTCAATCTCGAAAGGGCCCAACACCTTTTAGCTGATCTCGGTATTGATGAAAACAGTCGCCTCAAGAAACTATCAAAAGGGAACAAGGAAAAGGTCCAACTCATCTTGGTTATGAGTCGTGAAGCTCGCCTCTACGTTCTCGACGAACCAATCGGAGGTGTGGATCCGGCTGCCCGTGACTATATCCTCAATACCATCATCAACAACTACTCACCAACCTCTACGGTGCTGATTTCAACCCACTTGATTTCAGATATTGAGCCAATCTTGGATGAGATCATCTTCCTCAAAGACGGAAAAGTCGTCCGCCAAGGAAATGTTGATGATATTCGTTACGAGTCAGGTGAATCAATTGACCAGCTCTTCCGCCAGGAATTTAAAGCCTAAGCAAAGGAGATTATTATGTTTTGGAATCTAGTTCGTTATGAATTTAAAAATGTCAATAAATGGTATCTGGCACTCTACGGTGCTGTACTTGCAATTTCAGTTTTGATTGGAGCTTTTATTAGCAGTCTTAGCCAGAGTTACAATCCTAACAATGCTGCTTATTTCATCTTCTTTTTAGTACTAGTCTTTGGAGGACTCAGCGTCACTCTTTGGATTGCAACAATCTTTTTAATCATCCGAAGATTCAAGGGGAGTGTTTATGACCGCCAAGGGTACTTGACCTTGACCTTGCCTGTCTCCGAGCACCAAATCATCATCGCAAAACTTTTAGGTGGTCTTGTCTGGTCCATCTTAGGCTATATCGTCTTTATCTTGAGTATATTGATTATCATCTTCTTAACACCAATTGAAAAAGACTTCACTGCCCTCTACAACTTCATTTCCCCTTATCTCAGCTACGGCTGGCTGTATGCCCTATCACTGTTTGTCGGGTCAATCGCATGGATTTTGTCCATTTACCTCTCCATCTCTATCGGGCAACTCTTTAACGAATATCGAACAGCTATGGGAATTTTAGCCTATATCGTCATTGCCATCGTCATTGGTTATGTTTCTCTCTTCTTAAGAGTTGACAATGACTTTAACGTGATGGCTGGTACAGAAATCTTGCGCGATCTCTTTTTATCAGCTATCTACTATCTCGGTACCTACTATATCTTGAAAAACAAGGTTAATTTGCAATAAAAAATGCCCAGCTAGAAAGCTGGGTTTTTCTTTAACTCAATATCAAACTAGCTACGATGGGGCTTACAAATACGTAGAGAATACCAGTAATACCGATAGCCAAGCCACCCATGGCTCCTGCTACTGAGCCATATCGGAAGGCTGTTCCTGTTCCAACTGCGTGACCTGTTCCACCAAGGGAAAGACCAACAGCTACTGGATCGTCTATTTTCAACCACTTCAAAAGGGTTGGTCCGATGACACTGGTTAAAATCCCAGTTGCCACAACAACAACCACGGTCACAGTCGTCAAACCTTGCAATTTTTCTGTGATTCCCTCTGCCATGGCTGTCGTCACTGACTTGGGAAAGAGAGAAATGGCTAGGAAAAAGTCCATGCCAAAGATTTTCGCAACTAAGGCCGTAAAACTAGTATTGACGATCACTGCTAGCAGACTACCAAAGAGAATACTTCGAGCATGGTGCTTCATCAGATGAAAACTCTTATAAAGCGGAATCCCTAAAGCCACTGTTGACGGAACAATCAAATTGTTCAGATAAACCCCACCTTGATAGTAGTCTTGGTAAGAAATACCAGTCACCTTTAGAAAAATAATGATAAAAACAGCCGACAAAAGCAAGGGCGTTGTCAAAGGATGGGGAAAACGTCTATAAATCAACATCCCCACTAGATAAGCAAGGATAGACAGGGCAAGTCCAAACAGGGGATTGGAAACAAATTCACTCATTTGGCATCTCCTTTCTCATAATCTCCCTCAAATCGTCTCTTGATGAACTGAACTACCACTGCTATGAGGATAATATTGATGACAGCCGCAAAAAAGACAATCAAGACGATGGGCAAGAGATAGGGAGCAATCACATCAAACTTTTCCATGATACCTACTGCTGGTGGCAAAAAGAGAATGGTCATGTTGGCCAGCAAGAAATTCCCGACCATATTGACATGCCTGGTCCTTAGCCACTTGAACTGTAAGGCTAGAAAGAGAATAATCAAACCGATAATACTGCCTGGGATAGGCAGATGAAAGAAACTAGAAATTCCCTCTCCGATAAGAGAAATCACAAAGAGAATCATTAATTGAACATATAATTTCATTCTAAACTCCACGAAATAGACTTCTTGCATATCAGTTTACTCTTTTTTCAGAAAATTTCAAGGAAATATTGCAATTCTTCTCTCTTGCACGGATTAGTTAAAAGTAGTATAATCATTGCATGCGCAATCATCTTGTATTGCAGAAACAGTCACTAATGACTTTGTGATTTTTACTTTGAAAAGAAAGGAGAAAGCAATGACCTACTTAGAAAAATGGTTTGACTACAACCGCCATCAAAAAGAAATGGAAGCCTTGTTGGAAGAAACTATTGCCCAGCAGAGTGAACAAAGGCTGAACTTGAAAGAGTTTTACCTGCTCTACTATTTGGATCTAGCCGATGAAAAATCCTTACGACAGATTGATTTACCCGATAAACTCCATCTCAGTCCGAGCGCTGTTTCGCGAATGGTGGCCCGCCTGGAAGAGAAAAACTGTGGTCTGCTTAGTCGCCGATGTTGCGATCAGGATAGACGGGCTAGCTTTATCTGTCTGACTGACGAGGGACAAACAACCCTAGCTTACCTGCAAAAAGCCGTCGAAGAAAGACTGGAAATGAGTCTTGATTTCATTTCTTAATCAGATTTTCAGAAAAAGTTGCGTGCGCAATCATTTTTCTTGACATTCCTCTTTTCAAGGAGTACAATAAAGTCAAGATCAAACAACAAAGGAGTTTTATATGATCGAAATTACCTATCTAGACGCCAGCAAGCAAGAGAGAACCATGACTTTCGAGTCATACCAAGACTTTGAACGTTCGCAACATGCCTGCCTCATCGGCGTCGCGGATTACTATACTGTCCAAAAATTAACCTACAATGGTCATGACTTGGACTACCATGGGACTTATGGAGATGTCTTCTTCTATCTCATGAAACAAGATTTAAGCCAATATAATTAAAAAGGAGAAATACAATGGTAAAAGCAATTACAGATGCAACATTTGAACAAGAAACAAAAGACGGTTTGGTCTTGGTAGACTTCTGGGCAACTTGGTGTGGTCCATGTCGTATGCAAGGTCCAATCTTGGACAAATTGTCTGAAGAACTTTCAGAAGATGTCTTGAAAATCGTTAAAATGGACGTCGATGAAAATCCAAACACAGCTCGTGCTTTTGGAATCATGTCTATCCCAACTCTTCTCTTCAAAAAAGACGGTCAAGTGGTGAAACAAGTTGCAGGTGTTCATACTGCAGAACAAATCAAAGCCATCGTTGCTGAATTGAGCTAATCAAATGAGAGACCAAGTACTTTATTTGGTCTCTTTTTTCCTGCCCTTTGCCATTTTTCAAAAAATATGCTAGACTGTAGATAGAATATTACGATGTTTGGGACATGCCATCGCTAAAAAAAACCTCTACTTGGTATTTTTTAGCTCCCCTCAAGGGAGCTTTTTGCGTGCTCTGAACATTTTCCACTTTGGAAGGAGTACTATGAAACGTCAATCAGCCTTGGTCGTCTTTAGTGGCGGTCAAGATTCCACAACCTGCCTCTTTTGGGCTAAAGAACACTATGAAACAGTCGAAGCCGTCACCTTTGCCTACGGCCAACGCCATCATCTCGAAATTCAAGTTGCTAGAGAAATCGCTAAGGAACAGGGCATTCGTCATCACATCTTAGATATGTCTCTGCTGGGACAAATCACTGAAAATGCCTTGACCTCTGATCTGGAGATTGAGCAAAAAGAGGGAGAGGTTCCCAATACTTTTGTTGACGGTCGCAACCACCTCTTTCTATCCTTTGCAGCAGTTCTTGCCAAGCAACGAGGTATTAATGATATCGTGACAGGTGTCTGCGAGACAGACTTCTCAGGCTACCCTGACTGCCGTGATGTCTTTATCAAATCCCTTAATGTTACTCTCAACCTTGCCATGGATTATGACTTTGTTATCCAAACACCTCTCATGTGGCTAGACAAGGCTGAAACTTGGGAGTTAGCCGACCAACTTGGTGCCTTTGACTACGTTCGTGAGAAGACCTTAACCTGCTACAATGGGATTATCGGAAGTGGCTGTGGAGATTGTCCAGCCTGCCACCTACGTCAGCATGGTTTAGATGTTTATCTTTCACAGAAGGGAGAGGGCTAATGTTTTTCGCACCTAAAGAAATCAAACAGGAAACTGGGGAGTCTCTCGTCTACAATCCTCACAGAACCTTAGTTTCAAAAGAATTCACTTTCGACGCTGCCCACCACCTCTTTCACTATGAGGGAAAATGCAAATCCCTGCACGGCCACACCTATCATTTGCAAATCGCTGTCAGTGGATTTTTAGATGAACGGGGCATGACCTATGACTTTGGAGATATTAAAGCGATCTACAAGGACTACTTAGAACCCCACTTGGATCATCGCTATCTCAATGAAACCCTGCCTTATATGAACACGACTGCTGAAAATATGGTTTACTGGATTTTCCAAACCATGAGTCAAGAGTTGCCAGACGAACGCAGTCTCCGTTTGGAATACGTTCGCCTCTATGAAACTCCGACTGCATTTGCGGAGTTTAGACGGGAGTGGCTAGATGACTAGAGAACGTGTCCTCAAACTACCTGTTCTGGAAATTTTTGGGCCAACCTTTCAAGGTGAAGGTCGTGCTATCGGGCAGAAAACCATGTTTGTCCGCACTGCTGGTTGCGACTACCATTGCGACTGGTGCGACTCTGCCTTTACTTGGGATGGTTCTGAAAAACCTACTCGTATGACAGCTGATGAAGTCATTGCTGCCTTAGATAAATTAGGAAGCTACGACTATGTAACCCTATCTGGCGGAAATCCCGCAATCTTAGCAGCCAACATGGCCGAACTCGTCACCAAGCTCAAAGAACGTGGTGTCACTCTGGCAGTTGAGACTCAAGGTTCTCGCTGGCAAAATTGGTTAAAAGATATCGACCAAGTCACTCTGAGTCCCAAGCCTCCTTCATCAAAGATGGAAGTCAACTTTGAGACCTTGGACTTTATCGTTTCCCAACTAGATCCAGACAAGGTCACCTTTAAAATCCCTGTATTTGACGATAACGATTTGGCCTTTGCCAAAGGGATTCAAGAGCGCTACCAACCAGATGTCCTCTTCTTATCAGCTGGAAATCCTGAGCCCAAGGCTACAGGCAATATTGTCCAAGACCAACTAGACCGTCTCAAAGAACTCTGGGAACGCGTCGCTACTGACGATAGCTGGGGCAATGTCCGCGTCCTTCCTCAACTCCATACTCTCCTCTACGACAACCAACGTGGTGTTTAAGATTAGAAAGAAAAAATCATGTCACAACAAGAAGAAATGAAAAACCTTAGCCTTCTCGGCAACAAAGAAACCAACTACATTTTTGACTATCAACCAGAAGTCCTCGAATCCTTTGACAATCGTCATGTGGAAAATGACTATTTCATCAAATTCAACTGCCCTGAATTTACCTCGCTTTGTCCTATTACGGCTCAACCAGACTTTGCGACCATTTATATTTCCTACATTCCTGACAAGCTCTGTGTCGAGTCAAAATCCCTCAAACTCTACCTCTTTAGCTATCGAAATCATGGGGATTTTCACGAAAACTGTATCAACACTATCGGGAAAGACTTGGTCAACTTGCTAGACCCTCGCTATTTAGAGGTATGGGGGAAATTCACTCCGCGCGGTGGTATCTCAATCGACCCTTACTACAACTACGGTAGACCTGGAACCAAGTATGAAGGCTTGGCAGAACAGCGTCTCTTTCAACACGACCTTTATCCAGAGAAAATTGACAACCGTTAAACAGATACGAAAAAGCCCTGTTCCTCAAACTGAGGAGCAAGGCTTTTTGAGTTTCGATTATTCTTCTGTTCCAAGAAAGTTTTTAGCAACAAGGGCTGCAAGAACGCCACCAACGATTGGGGCAAGGATGAAAATCCATACTTGTTGAAGGGCTGCGCCACCTACCAAGACAGCAGGAGCCAAGCTACGAGCTGGGTTTACTGAAAGTCCAGTAATGTTCAAGCCCACAAGGATCAAGGCTGTCAATGACAAACCGATTACCAAACCAGCGATTGCGCCATTGCCTTTGCTTGCTGATGTTACAGTCATGATAACTAGGACAAACAAGAAAGTTGCGATAACTTCAAACAAGAAACCACCAAAGACAGTGACACCGTTTGCCAAGGCATTTTCACCAAGACTTGCAGTTGACATGCCTGAGTTAGACAAGAGGAAGAATACTGCAGCTGACGCAAGGAAAGCTCCAACTACTTGTCCAAGGATGTAGTTTACAAGTTCTGAAGATGACAAACGTTTGTTTACAAACATAGCGATCGAAACCGCTGGGTTCAAGTGAGCACCTGAAACAGTTCCGATTGAGTAAGCTGCAACTACAATTGCCAAACCAAAGGCAAAAGCAATTCCAAGGTGTCCAAGGCCATTAAGACCATTTCCAAAAACAACAGCTCCTGTTCCAATGAACACAAGCATAAATGTACCGATTAATTCAGCAACAAATTTTTTCATGATAAGTCTCCTTTTTTCAAACTATGTATTAGTCTATCAGAAGAAGGAAAGGGTTTCAAGAAAATTGACTGGAAAGTTACTTGAAAATCATGAAACGACTCTCTTAGACTTAGTACTGAAAAGATTGAATGGCTTCTTTCAACGCATCTTGTAAACTATTTCTCTGGTCAAGTTGGATATAGACTTCCAACAGACAGGATCTGAAATTGGAAAATTTATAAAAATCTTCGGTCTCTTCTATTGGAAAATCAACAGTTTTTATCCAAGAAGCTACTTGTTCCTGATCTAATTTCCCTTGCAAAATGGGTTCATAAAGTACTCTCGCTAACCGCCAATCCTCATCATTTGTAAAACGAATGGTAATTCTTTTAAATAGTTGACCCAGTACATCAAATACTTCAGAAACTCTGTTACTAGGAAAATCTGGATGACAAACGACTTCAGTCAAGAGATCCGCTCCATGCGCAAAAGCGTGAACCCAACCATACTGACTTGAAAAACCTGTCGTATCCTTTTCTTTTTTTAGATAATGCAAACCTTGAGATAGCATAGAATTTCTCATATCAGCTTTTAATCCTTTATAGAAAAGAGAGTGCTCATTACCATCTGCAGACAAAAGATTGGCATAAATAAGCGCCCTAAAAGAACGTTTAAGAGCCGAAACTCCTCTACTATCAATCTCTTTGTATAGACCTTCATCAGAGGAGACCTCTTCTGAGATAAACTGAAACTGTTCAAGGGAAAACAGTTCTTCTTGAATCCCTCTAGCCAAACTCGTAAAAACAAGTTCGTCTCGAATTTCTGGAGAGGGATCTCCCAAATGCTCGATCAACCACTGAATTTCTTCTCGGCTATAGCTTGGTTTTTCTTCTGTCACTTTTCTTTGTAATTTTTTACGCATCTCAAGTACCTCTACATTTCTAGCAACTGTTCAAAAAACCAGCCCAAGATAACTTTCTGTCTTATTCTCTTTTAGATGGACGTTTTCCTGCTGCAATCGCATCTGCTTCTGTCATCTCAACAACGTTAGCTTTATTCGTTTTTGAAGGCATTCTATCCTTACTATACCAATAAACTTTTGATTTCCCATGGTCTGCAACATAGACAATTCTATCTTGCTGTTGAGCTTTGGTTTCAGCTTCACGCGCAGCTCTTTTTTCTTCTTCTTTTTGAGAAATTAACGACTCAACTGCACCTATTCTATCAAGCAACTCTGTCTTTTTATCATTATTTTCAATCTGATTAACTGTTTCTTTAGCAGACTTCACTTGACTCGCATCTTGACTGTCTTCCAATTGTTTGACTAAGGTTTCACCTTTTTCTTGCAACTCCTTTGCAGCTTTTTCTTTGGCAATTCTCTCTTCTTCTGCTTTTTCTTTAGCTTTTTTCTCTTCTTCGATTCGTTTTGCTTCCTCTATACTAGATGAAGTATCCGTGGTTGAAGCTGTCGAAGTAGTAGATGTCGCAGTCTGCATAGTTTCTGATTGAGAGGATGAAATTTTCTTTGTGACTGTTGGAGTTTGAAGAGCAACTGCAACAAAACTGACAATGAAAATCCCGATCATTAGATTTCTTTTTCGAATATCTGGTGCTTTCTTTACAAAATACCAAATACCAACTCCGCTCAAAACAAGATAGAGAGTAGGTAGAGCAATCAACAAAATGATTCCCAACAAAACTAGACCAATTTTGATAAAATGCATTCTTTGGGGATCTTGCTCTAGCCATTCTTTGATTCTATTCATATTATTCTCCTAAAATTTGCCCATTTCCCTACTCTCCCAACTGGGCACTGTAGGTCATAATCTGGTCAACTGTGTCAGACAGGAATTGGATGGTATCACGGAGTGGTTTGTCTGTTGAGATATCCGCTCCGATAATCATGGCTGATTCAAGTGGTGTCTTGCTACCACCTGACTTAAGAAGATTGAGCCAATCTTCAGCTCCAGTTTCTGAATGTTTCAAATGAAGGTAACCCGCAGTCGAGATAACAAGACCAGCAGAGTAAGTGTAACTATACAAGCCCATGTAGTAGTGGGCTTGTCGCATCCAAGTCAAGGCCGCATCGTCGTCAATTTCAATAGCATCTCCCCAGAAATCTGTCAAAACTTCCTTCATAATGCTGTTGAGCTTGCTTGCTCCAAAGGTTTCTCCCTCTTCAATCAATGTATAAACCTTACGCTGGAAGGCTGCTTCCAAGAGGTGAGTAATGAAGTTATGGAAGTAGGTATCTGTCAAGCGGTGAGCAAGGGCAAATCGTTTTTGACGTGGGTCATCAGACTGGTGCTCCAAATAATCACTTAAAAGCAATTCATTGAAGGTTGATGGAGCTTCGACATAGTAGGTCGACATGTGGGCGTTGAAATAGCTCTGGTGGTTGTCTGAAAAGATAAATTGACCAGAATGCCCGATTTCATGAATCAAGGTATAGACATCGCTCAAACGGCCTGTCCAGCTCATGAAGACATAAGGGTGCACGCGATATGGATCCGCCGCATAACCGCCAGAATCCTTGCCACTATTGGCAGCGAAGTCCACCCAACGTTCTTCTTGATAGCGAGCAACTTCCTGACAATATTCTTGTCCCAAAGGTTCAACTGACTTCATGACCAAATCATAGGCGTCGTCAATAGTCACTTCAGGATTAAGAGCACTATCCAAATCCAATTTCCAGTCTGCAAAGGTCATCTTTTCAAGACCATTGACCTTGGCAACATGCTTGAGGTATCTCTGAGCTACTGGTGCAAAGTCCTTCATGATGAGGTCTATCTGACGATCAAACATGGCACGATCCACTTCTTGCTCAGCCAGAAGATAGTCAAAAACTGAGTCGTAGCCCTTCATATCAGCCAAGAGTTTTTCAGACTTGACCTGAGCTAAGTAGGCTGCCGCAGCTGTATTTTGGTGCTTACGAAGTACCTCTGAGAAGGAACGGAAGGATTTCTCACGAACCTCAGCGTCCTCGTGATTTTGGTAGAAATTTTCATAAGTCACAAAGCTGTTTTTGTAGGTCTTGCCATGGGCTTCAAAGTCAGCCATTTCAAAGTCCCCAGCTCGCATCTTGGTGTAAATATCCTGTGGACTGTAGAAAACTTCGCCCAGATTGGTCAAGGCCTTTTCCACATCTGCCCCAAGATAGTGGGCTTTTTTGATTTTTGCCTGACGAATGGCAGCTGTCAAATGTGGCAGTTCACCCAAACGGTCCAAGACTTCCTCGTCTGCTGCTACCAAAGCGTCGTCAAAAAAGGTCAAGGCTACGCTGGCATCTGTTTCAAATTCCATCCCAGCTTGGGCAATGTTGGCAAAATCTTCATTGCTATAGTCTGTCGTCTGAGGCATAAAGGCGTAATTACCAATATGGCTCATCTGGATATAGATTTGCTCCAATTCCGCAAAGGCCTTCTCGAAATCTTCGAAAGTGTGAAGATTGCCCTTGTAGTCACGGCTAAATTGGTTGATATCTTCGCGCGTTTTCTCGATTGCTCGCAAGAAATCCTCACGGTCTTGGTAAAGGGCGGTTAAATCCCAAAGTTCCTTCTCTGGAAATTCTGAACGGTGTTTTTGTTCCATTTTCTTCCTCTTATTTCTCTAATTCTACTAAAACACTAAGGGCTGATAAGGCGTAAAGTGGGGCTGTTTCCGCTCGCAAGATGCGAGGGCCAAGTCCTGCCAAGACGGCTCCTTTAGCTTCAAAACTTTCGATTTCTGCTGGTGAGATACCGCCTTCTGGACCAAAGATAAAGAGCAGTTTGGCTCCTTTTTCAAGACCAGCGACTGATTGCAGGAGCGCAGCGACTTCTCCTTCTTTTGCTGACTCTTCATAGGCTACTACGATAGAGTCAAACTGGTCAAACTGAGCTAGAAAATCTGCTTTTTTCTCGAAAAGCTGAATAGTTGGAACGATATTACGCTTGCTTTGTTCTGCCGCTCCAAGGGCGATTTTTTCTAGTTTTTCAACCTTTTTGCCTAGTTTCTTGCCGTCCCACTTGGCGACTGACCAATCGGCAGGGAAGGCCCAGATTTGACTAGCTCCTAGTTCTGTTACTTTCTGAGTAATAAACTCCAGCTTGTCTCCCTTGGGAAATCCAGATGCGATGGTCACTTGGATTGGCAGTTCCACATTGTCAACTAATTCTTCTACCAACTCAAACTGACGATTCTCCACATCCAACACGCGCGCCAAACGCTTGATGCCATCATCAAAGACCAAGGTCACCTCATCATCTTCTTTCAAGCGCATAACCTGAAACATATGCTTGCTGGTTTCCTTGTCCTCAATGGTGATAGGTGATGTAGCACTGCCTTTGACAAAATACTGCTGCATGCTAGCCTCCAATCACACCTGAAATATCCTTAGTCTTCTTAAAGACACAGGCATTCCATTCCCCTTGAATCATATGGGTTTCAAGGAAAAATCCAGCTGACTCAGCTGACTCGCGCACCATATCCCACTTGTCCTTGATAATGCCACTCATGATCAGATAGCCTTCATCCTTGACCAAACGATAAGCATCCTCTGTCAGATGAATGAGAATATCCGCCAAGATATTAGCCACAATCACATCTGCCTCAATCTCAACACCCTTAAGCAAATCTCCTGCCGCTACATGGATATTTTCCATGCCAGGGTTGAGCTCAATATTTTCCTGAGCAACACGAACCGCCACATCATCCAGGTCGTAGGCGAAAATTTCCTTAGCACCAAGTAGCGAGCTGGCAATAGAAAGGACACCTGAACCAGTCCCCACATCTAGCACCGTTTCGCCACCACGAAGAACCTGCTCCAAGGCGAAGAGACTCATCTTAGTGGTTGGATGCGTCCCAGTCCCAAAGGCCATACCAGGATCCAACTTGATAATCTTTTCTCCAGCAGTCGCCTCGTAGTCCGTCCAGGACGGCACAATGGTCAAGTCATGAGTAATGCGAGCTGGTTCATAATATTTCTTCCAATTGTCTGCCCAGTCTTCCTCAGCCAAGGCAGTCGTCCCCATCTTGACCTCTCCTAGATCCATAAAATCGGTCAATTCAGCCAGGCGAGCCTGCAAATCTGCCTCAACCACTGCTACATCAACCGTATCAGGATAGTAGGCGGTCACTACGATTTCTTCTTGTTGCTCGACCTCTGGGAAAATCTCACCGAAGCGATCCACATTCCCCACATAGTCCATACTGTCTTCGATCGCAACACCTTGCGCCCCCAGCTCAATCAAGAGATTGGAGACCAGCTCCTCCCCCTCACGCTTCACTGTAACTTTTATCTCTTGCCATGTTTCCATTTTGTACTTTGCTTACCTTTCCATTAAGTTAAAAATATTCTTTCCGATAACAACAATAAGATTTTCTCTTAATTTCTTCTCTAACTCTAAGTCAATACCACTATTCTGTATGAATTTGTTTTCTACCATTTTATATAAGCGTCTCACTCTATTAGGATTTCCTGCAGCAAAATTAGGAGCATAATGATAAACAACTACTGGGACCTTATCATCAATTGAGCGTTTAGCAATCTGATTCCACAGATATTTATCAGTAATACCAAGAGACACTCCGTAAAGAATAATTATGTCAGAATTTTTAATTATCTCGCTATTCCTAACATCCATATTTTCTCTATATTCTTTCAAAATATATTCTTTTATAAGAAAACTTTTTTGCTCATCACTAAATGTAGCTGAAATTTGTGACTCGTCACTGACCCCTAAAATTGTACAAGCATCTAAAATACCATGCACATGGATTGGTTTTGATATTTGAAAACTATAAGCATTATGCCTCAGAGCATTACTAAATGTTACTGTTGATGATTCATATAACTTATCAAGTATACTAGTATAGTTTAAACTAAGAATATTTACATGATCATTTCCAATTGGCTTGTCATTATACTTTTGGCTAATAACTTCTTGATTTGATATAGGACAATCAGTCTTAATTCGATTTAGAGTGTTTTCAAAATCAATTTTATAATTTTCAACATTAAAGGTTTCCTCTACCATCCTTAAATAAGCAATTAAATCATCGATTATATCAGTAAAATCATCAATGAATTTATCCTTTGATTCTTTGCTTAGAATAATTCCAGAATTCTTTTTTGTTAATTCTCCAATTGATAATTCAAAATCTGACCAATTTTTATAATCATTTACTTTATCTGTAAATAACGATTCATAGATTAAATTTGAATATCTTTCTTTCTCTTTCCTTTCCATATAAACTTTATGTTGAAAGTCATAGAAATCCTTGTATTTTGTTTTTAAACCATATTGCAAATCTAAACCATTCCCAACAATATATGTAATATTCATTACTTAAATAATTTCCTTTCAAATGACTCTTCCTAATCAACCAGCATTCCACTATTTTGAAAAAGTTTTTACCGTCCCTTACATTCCTCAATCACATCTGTATAGTGTTCTTTCATTGCGCTATGAATCTGCTGTTTAAAAATACCAAACGTAAGATAATAAACAAATAGAACAATTCCTGCTAACAGTATCAGAAACAAAAAATATTCTGAAAATGAAAGTGTTTGATTATTCTCACCTTGTAAAGACAGAACATACAGCAACCCCCAGATAAGGGCCATAGAAATCCCAGCTACTTTCGTACCACTTTCTCTCTGCTTCTTTAACTTTAAATATTCCATATAGATGAATGTAGCTTCTTCTCTAGAATATTGTCCAGTTTTTAGTTTGCGTTTAACTTCCTTATTTAACGTCGTTGTTCCAATTATATAAACCACTTCATTTCCTCCAAATAATCCCTCACTCTATCCTGCAACTGGGGTACAACCTTATCTGAGCTAAGAAATTCCTCAATGCCCATCAGTCTATATCCCTGCCCTTCATCACCAAAGACAATCTTGTCAAACTGTTCCTGAGTCAACTTTCCCACTAGAAAGACGGATTCCTTCCCCTCAAAAAGCATACTTGGGTACACCTTAGTCCAAAGCAGACAATCCTCAGTCAGATGAATTCCTAGTTCTTCGTAAACTTCACGCGCCGCGCACTCAAAAGGACTTTCATCACCTTCTCGTCCGCCACCTGGTAATTCCCAGGTATTAGGGTATGGAATATTTGATTTGTCATCACGTAAGATAGTTAAGAGCTTATCACCACAAAAGAGGGCAATTTTGCAACCTGTAAAATCAGAAATTTCTTTTTCCATATCAGACTCCTAATACCTCGGATAAGGATAAAACTCTCCTTCTTCCAAGCCGACTTTTCCCTCTTCAAAGACTTCTTGGTTCCATTCCATGACAAACTCCTCTGCTTCTGGGTCTTCCAAAAAGTCCATGAGCGCATCCAGCCCAACCTCGGCAGTATCTTTGAGGAAAAGGGCAAAATAAGCTAAAAACTCACGAGAAAATCCTTTTTTAGGTAGATAAGGAATGACCGTTAAATAGTCTTCTGCATTAACCGTTGACTTAGCAGGATTGTAGAAAAGAACCGCTTCCTCAAAGAGGATATCGTCTGACGAAACTTCTCCGTCCTCATCCAGCATCTCCACACCTGCAGCGTTTTGTGCTTCCAATAGAAAACTCACTTCAACCGCGTGATTGCGCTTGTCCCAACTAATCTCATAATCAAAAGGAAAGTTCTTGTCCAACTCCTCCTCTAAAACATCTAAAAATCCGTATGTTGCCATTTTGTCCTCTTTCTATGCGACTCTTTAATCGCCCCGATTGCTCGGAAATATGCTAAAATAGATACTACCATCTTACCACATATACATCAGAAAATCCATGTTAGAAAGGACTGCTATGCCAGACAATCTCGCGCTTCGCATGCGCCCAAAAACCATCGACCAGGTCATTGGTCAGAAGCATCTGGTCGGACCTGGAAAAATTATCCGTCGCATGGTGGAAGCAAATCGTCTGTCCTCCATGATTCTCTACGGACCTCCAGGTATTGGAAAGACCAGTATTGCCTCTGCCATCGCTGGAACGACCAAGTATGCCTTTCGGACCTTTAATGCGACAGTCGATAGTAAAAAGCGACTGCAAGAAATCGCGGAAGAAGCTAAATTTTCAGGTGGTCTCGTTCTATTACTAGACGAAATCCATCGTCTTGACAAGACTAAGCAAGATTTTCTGCTCCCCCTCTTGGAAAGTGGACTGGTCATCATGATTGGCGCTACAACTGAAAATCCTTTCTTTTCTGTCACTCCTGCCATTCGTAGCCGTGTTCAAATTTTTGAGTTGGAACCTCTGTCTAACCAAGACGTCAAAGAGGCTCTTCAGATAGCTCTAAGTAACCCTGAGCGTGGTTTTGATTTTCCAGTAGAACTAGATGAGGAGGCGCTGGATTTCATTGCGACCTCTACAAACGGAGACCTTCGCTCTGCCTTCAACTCACTGGACTTGGCTGTTCTCTCTACTCCCGAAAATGACAAGGGCATCCGCCATATCACCCTCGACATCATGGAAAATAGCCTACAGCGAAGCTACATCACTATGGATAAGGATGGAGATGGCCACTATGATGTTCTCTCAGCCCTGCAAAAGTCTATCCGTGGCTCGGATGTGGATGCCAGTCTCCACTATGCTGCTCGCTTGATTGAGGCTGGTGATTTGCCAAGTCTCGCTCGTCGCTTGACTGTTATCGCCTATGAAGATATCGGCTTAGCCAATCCTGAGGCCCAAATTCATACCGTAACTGCTCTAGATGCTGCACAAAAGATTGGTTTTCCCGAAGCCCGCATTCTCATTGCCAATGTCGTGATTGATTTGGCCCTTTCTCCAAAATCCAACTCAGCCTATGTAGCTATGAATAAGGCTCTTGCCGACCTCAAAACATCAGGGCACTTGCCTATTCCGCGACACCTGCGTGATGGGCACTACAGTGGAAGCAAGGAACTGGGGAATGCCCAAGACTATCTCTATCCACACAACTATCCTGGAAATTGGGTCAAGCAAGACTATCTACCAGAAAAAATTCGTAATCATCACTATTTCCAAGCAGAAGATACTGGTAAATATGAACGGGCTTTGGCTCAAAGAAAGGAAGCTATCGACCGTTTGCGAAAAATCTGAAATCCTTTTCAAAAAATTGCACTTTCCTCTTGATTTTTTTTGAAAAAGTGGTATTATATAAACATAGAAACGCTGTGGTGTACGACTTCACACTTAAGTGTTGACCGACTATTTTTTGTATTATTAGGGAAACAAAAGTCTTCTAACAGCATGTAGGCCGTCTCACACGGAAACAGCTTCAGTTAGAGCGAGTTGCCCACCTGCTTAATTGCGCGGGTTCAATACAAACCGTGAAGTTTCGGCACCAATACAGCTTTTTTCTTTGCCTCCTTAGCTCAGCTGGCAGAGCAGCGGACTCTTAATCCGTGGGTCACAGGTTCGATCCCTGTAGGGGGCATCTAAATCAACAGGAAAAAGCCTTGATTTACAAGGCTTTTTTGCTTGTCTATAACTGATTTGCCCCATCATTTGCCCCACATTTTTTTATGAGCAATCTTTCCAAACATCTCTAATTTGATTAAATTCTTCAAAAATTTTCTCTTCTAAAGTGTGTCCATATACTTCTACTAACATTGAAATATCTCTATGTCCTAGAATTTTTGCAATAACTCCAAGGTCAAATCCTTTGTGCCAGAGGTAGCTTCCATAGGTATGACGTGCTCCTTTTGTCGTGATAATTGGATAAATATCTAATTCATTTAAAAGAACACTCAAAGCTTTATTGACACTTGCAATGTCTGGTACCAAGTGAATATATCCATAATGCTGAAAAATCATTTTATACCTATTCTTGATTCCTAGCTCTTTATTAGCCTTCTCCTGTTCAATTTTTAGGACTTGTAATATCTTAATACATTCTTCGTCTATCGGTACCATCCGAATAGACGTTTTATTTTTTGGAGGGACAAATTTATGAGAAAGGGTATTAAACCTCCTATATGTTTTTAGCAGCCCTCTGTCAAAGTCAACTTCATTCCAAGTTAACGCTATTAATTCTCCAAACCTCATGCCTGTTTTTAATAGAAAATAGACGATATAAGGAACAATTGAACGTTGGTAATCAAATTTTTTCTTTACTGCTAAAAGTAAATCCAGATAGTCCTTTTCTGTATGTAAATATTTCTCTTCTGTCATCTGTTGTTCTTTGGATGAAAATAACTCGACATGTTGTGTAAAATCATCAATTAGAACTTTGTCAGCAATTGCCATTTGGATGCTCTGATGAATCCCAGTATTCAATCTACCAAGAAAATTTCTACCAACTGTTTGCCCATACTTATTCATAATTCTTTGGTAGTCACTCGCACGAATTTGAGTGACTTTTTTATTTCCAAATAATCTTTCAATTGTGTTTTTACGGAGAAGATATTTTCTCTTTGTCTCTTCCGACCTACTACTCGGTAGAATTTTTAGTTCAAGCCATTCTTGATACAGATCTACAAGAGAAATATCTCTAGAAATTCTTTTTCCTAAACGAAGTTCTTGCAGAATCGGTTCAGCTTCTGACTCTGCAAGTTTTTTTGTTTTAAAACCGCTATTATGAGCAACAGTTTTTCCTTCGCTACGAATTTCATAGGTCCATAAATTACTATCTCCTCGCTTTCGATAACGAACACTTGCCATATTACGCCACCTCTGTTCCCAGAATCTCATTTACAACACTTTTTGGAACAACCATCAAACGTTTGCGATTATAAAATGTATAGCCTCGTGATACAAGTAATTCTCTCGCCTGATGAATGATATCATTTGCTGTATGAGGGCGATAGCCCATTTCAATTAATTCTTTGTTACTAATTAAATTATTGTCCATAGTTATCCTCCTTATTTATTTTCTAAATTCAGAAACTCACCTACAAGTAGTTGTAATTCTGCATTTAATTTAGGGAGGTTCTGTATTAATACTTCTTTTAATTCTTCCGCAAATTGGTTCGTTTCTTCTCTCAATAGTTTACGGACTCTTGTTTTTTTCTTTTTGATGCTGTCTGATTTTAAATTTGGAAAAGCCAATGATAACAGTTCAGGATTGTTGAGAAAGATAATTGTAAATGCTCTTTGATCCACTCGAATATGTTCTAGCTTATAAAATCCGAAATTATCAAGTCGATTCATAACATCTTGGACCATCTCCTCACCAATCGCTTTGGTTCTGAGTTGGAACTCCAATCTCCACCAAAACGGATTTACAGCCAAATCTAGCTTCTCTTCGCGCTTGTGAGCAATGATTTCTTTATTCTTATCATATAACCTAACTTGTACATTACTACCGCTAGAACCCCAATATTTCGTCTCTAATTCACCCCCTCTACCATAGAAGACCTTATGGGTAACACCACCTTTAATATGTTGCAAATTAACGATTTCAGGCCTGTTGAAAATGTCAAATGCCAAATCAAAACGAGACAAACGTACCGTCAATGAATTCAATTTAGCAAAGTACATTAATTGTCTCCATACTTTCATTCCGTCAAATTCTTTTAAAATATTAGGATTGAAATCAATTCGAATCAATTGTTCACCTCCATAAGTGGATAATTGGAAAAATATAATATTGATCGAATCATACTCATTAAAATTTTTAGCTAAAGTAAAGACATCATCTCGTACATTATCATATAGTTCAAATGAATCAACTCTTGTACTTATTGCCTGTTTCAGATTTTTGAAAATTCGTCTTAGGGAACCAGTGTCTGTATCCCAGATAACCGTTAATCTATCAATACTGACATCTAACCGCTGTACTAATTCTCCTACATCACATCGTTCTTGAATGTTTCTTAAATCTTGTATAGAAACCAACAAAATTGTCCCCCCTTCTTTTAGATTTTTTAGGTCTCAGAAACACCGTCAAATCAACGTTTGCTCGTTCCGTCGTTCTTTGGGCGTTGCCCTAAGTGTACCTTTTTGCTGGCTGTTAGAATAGCCAGCTTTTGCTTGGCTAGAAATTGTCTGGACGCCAGTCTGCAGGACTTCGCCTGACTTCCCGTCAGGCTCGTCCCTTGACCTTGTCCACACAATTTCTAGCACCAAGGCTTCGAATAGTCATAAGTCATAGTCTCGTCCTCAACTTCCTCCTCACTCACTGTTCCTAAACTTACGAGCTACTTTGTATCGTTTATAACTTATTTATAAGTTATAAATATATTTTATAAAAAATATTTTAAATAGTCAACTAAAAACTTGATTTGTAAGTTTATAGATGATAGAATAAGTTTAAAATACAACATAGGAGTTTATCATGACCTTTATTATTCAAAATTTTGGACCCAATTTGGCACGACTACGCATAGAAAAAGGAGTAAGTCAAACTCAACTTGCGGAAGATTTAGGAATCGGTAAACAGTCCATCTCTGATTATGAAAAACAAAAAAGCTATCCTACCTTTGCAAATTTAGATAAGATAGCAGAATATTTTAATGCAACTCCAACCCAACTATTTGGAACTAGTAAAGAGATTGAGTTAGAAAAGAGTGTTCTTGAATCTAATGAATACTCTGATAAAGTAAGTGAAATCTTAAAGGCTGTCAAATACATCGAACATTTTCTACAAACTGATGGACAGTACTTAGAGGATTTACTTTACCTAACAAGAGGCAACCAACTATACACAGAAGATGGAGATGAATTGTATATTGATCCAACTTCTCAGAAAAGAACATTTCATACCCAATATGAACCCGGTTTTATTGTAGCAAGAGATAAATCCCCACTAGAACTCTTAATTGAAAATAAGGACCTATTAGATTAAATAAAAAAAGCGAGTTTTAGGCTCGCTTTTCTATTGTATAATCTTATTCTTCAGTTCTTCCAGTTACTTGAAGCAGGTTCACTGTTTCAATATTGTTGAAGACAAAATTAATTGAATTATCCTCTCCAATCTCAATACGATCTATAAAAGACACTAAAGATAGTTGATTTAATTCATCACTTTCAGAATTAGGAACTATCTCAGAAACGAAAATTTATCCCCTTGATAACCAGATTTATTAATTTTTTAAAATATGCTTACTTTTTAAATACCATTTTAACTTCAGCACCATTACCTTGATCATCATAATTATTTAGTAACAATTGTCCCTTGTTATTTTCAAGTATTTTCATAACAATTGAAAGCCCTAATCCATGTATATTATTATCATACATTTTCGTTGATACATATTTTTCTCTTAGATCATAAAGAATATCATTATTAAATCCATCACCTTGATCCCTGACCACAATAGTATAATCATCTATATCATCATAAAAACCGATAAATATCGTAGAACCCACTGAAGAGTTCTCAATTGCATTATTTACTAAATTTTGTATCGCAATAGCAATTGAATTTTTATCTAATTTAATGTTACTTTCATCAGACGAAAGAATTGACAAGCTAAAACCCTTAAGTTTACAAATACTAGTCACAATTTTTATCCAATCGTCTAAAACTTCTTTTGATACAACTTCCTTTGGAGCTTCCATCAAATCAGAAAATTCATTTAGTTTTTTTAAAAAAGATTCCAATCTCTCCACACCATTTAAAGCATCTTCTGCTCTTTCAAGAACATTTTCTTGATCTTCTTTTAATAATTCTATATTCCCCTTAATTAGAGTAATCGGAGTCCTCACATCATGAGTAATCGATTGAATCATTTCTTTTTGTGTCATCTGCATATTCCATTGTTTTTCTAATGATGCCTTTAAGCTCCTTGCCATACTATCTATAGAATCTAACACTCCTGAAATTTCTGTATAATCAGAATACTCTCTTTCAAATTCTAATTGTAATTTTTCAATATTTTCATTAGCCTTGGATATCTTTCTAATTTCACTCCTTAATTTCCTTGTCAAATTACTTATTAAATAAATAAACCCAATTAGCCATAGACAAAACATGCTTGTAAAATACACCAATTCAAAATTTCCAATTATTTTGTATACATTTGGATTGGTAGGTATAGCACTAATTTTATATTTTATGATCAAATCTTTATTACCATTTTTAAAAGCCTTAAATACATCTGAACCTATTATGTGTTCCTTTGAAGATTTTCCTTTTTGCAATGCCTCACTTATTTTTTGATTATAGCGTTCATCAATCGTATTTTCTATAATTTCTCCATTATCTCTTAATTGATATTCATAAAAAAATGGTATTTTATCAATTTCCCAATTCTCTTTTTGAAACTCATATTTTACTGTATCAGAATGCCTTTCAGCATAATTTGCAGGATATACTACCCCAGTGTTAATTAAGATGTTTAGAGGCATATAGGAAAATAAACTCATAAATAGTACAAAAAACAATTCTAAAATTGCAAATTTACTAATTAAATAGGTTAAACTTTTTTTAGTTCCCATTGATAACCTACTCCCCAAATAGTTTTAACTGGATCTATATGAAATCCAGCAAATTTTTCTCTTATTTTTTTTATTCTTTCTGTAATAGAAGTTGAACTATCACCTTCAGCATCATATCCATAAATTGTTGTATAAATCTTTTCTTTAGTAAAAACCTGGTTTCTATTTTTTAAAAGTAATTCGCATATTTTATATTCACTTTTGGTAAGAGTAATTTCATCTTCCTTGAAATATATTTTTTTAGACAATAAGTCACAAGAAATTGGATAATCAATTATTCTACTGTGCTTATCTCTATTTTCTCTTCTAATATGTGCTGCAACCCTCGCCCTTATTTCAGATACAGAAAATGGCTTTGTAACATAATCATCTGCACCTAAGGCAAATCCCTCTATCTTGTCCTTTTCAAAACTTTTAGCCGTCAACAAGATAATCGGTGCATCTATCAATTCTCTATATCGTGATAAAAACTCAAATCCATCCATTTTATCCATCATGACATCAAGAATAATCAAATTATATTTAACCAGCTGTTCAGGAACAATTTTTTCAGCTGAATCACAAAGGTCAACATTATATTCTTTTTTAAAAGTCAACTCTAAAAGTCGTAATAGATCTTTATCATCATCTATGATTAATAAGTTCATTCTACTCCTCCATTTTATTAATACCATCCCATCTATTATACCAAATATTAAATACGCCTATAAACAATACAGTAATGATTACTGATAATGCTAAAAACATCAAAATATCATGACTTGTAACTTCATGACTTGTATAAGCAAAAATAAGTTTTATCGGCCAAACAAAAGGTAATAAATACCAAATATTACTGCCTAATTCTGTGGTACCTAACAAAATACCTGATAATGTTAAAAAAATTCCGATTAGTATACTGCCAGAAAAACCTAATTTCAAACTTAAAAATTGATAAACAGGAATCATTGGCATCAGCATAATTGTACCAATCAAAAAGCATAAAACTGTACTTATATAATTAAACTCAACTTTTCCAAACCCGACTAATATCATTACCAAGATAGATATAAATTCAATTATAAATAGTAATATAGAGATATAAATAGATTTAGAAAAGAATATTTTTTTCCTACTAATCCCAGTCCTTAAATCATTTGCAAAATTCCCAGCTACCTTATCAACCTCATATATCATTGGTATATAAAAACACATTGAAAAATTTGCTAAAATTATATATGCGCAAAAGAACACTCCCATTTCTTTCCCTATTAATCCTTTTGAATTCATCGAATAAATACCATAAATCAAAGAAAATAGGATTGGGCATAAAAAAGTCATTAGTCTTACTGGTGTCCTTCTACTTCTAAGCCAGTATGACGATATCATATTATGCACTTCATTTACTCCTTTTGTTGTTAATTAAAAGACTTAATGTTAATACGACTACATAGACCGCAATACTTAAAAGCAATCCTAAGTATGTTGCATCCATATTCATTAGTTTAGAGCCAGTCTCAAGAAAAGTCCCATTTGGATGTACTCCAACAACTGGACTAAGCATTCGCAAGTTATATGACCATGGAAATAAAATCCAATTTTTTGTTACTGCAATCACAGCCGATGGGAATGTCAACACAAAATTCAACAATATAAGAACAGCTTTCTTTTTTGTAAGTCCATATATCAAAAAAGATAAAGCAACGATCGGTAAACTTCCAATAAAAAGACAAATAGTAGCTATAATTAATTGACTTAGCGATATTTTTTCACCTAGAAAAAATGTCGCAACAGTAAATATTAATATTGTTGATATTAGTAGAATAATAAATAATTCAGCTACAATAATAATATTTTTTGCCAATTCTATTTTTGTAAAACTTAGATTTTTGCTTTTTTGTAAAACAATATGCTCGCTCTTTTCTTTAACATTTATATTCACAACTAGTAAGCTCAAAACTATTGGGAGAATTAAAAGTGGATACCAATTAAAAGAAGTTGCCAATATGTAACTTTTTCCTTCTGGACTTTCCCCCATCAAACTAATCATAGCTATATTAAATAAAACAAAAATTATAGGCACAATAATTCCTAACTTTAAGTTAGCAGATCTTTTTTCTTTCATTAACTCTGTTTTAATATAACTAATCATTATTTTTCACATCCTTTTTTATCATTTCTAAAAACAATTTTTCCAAATCCATCTCATCAGAATTATTAGCTTCATAAATGAGATGCCCATTATTAATAATCCCTATCTTATCTGCTATCTGTTGAATCTCACTCAGAATATGACTTGAAATAATGACTGTAATCCCTTTTTTAGAAAACTCTTTTATCAATTCTCTTAACTCTTGAATTCCCAAAGGATCTAGTCCATTAGTTGGTTCATCAAGTATCAATAATTCTGGATTATTTATTAGTGTCATTGCAATTCCAAGTCTTTGTTTCATCCCCAATGAAAAATTTCTTACCAATTTTTTATTTGTGTCTTCTAACCCAACTGTTTTTAACACATAATCAATTCTTCTTTTATCAATATTTAATAATACTGTTAAAACTTCTAAGTTTTCGTATGCTGTTAAATTTGGATAGATGGCAGGATGCTCTATGATAGCTCCAACTTTTTTTAAATCTTGTGTACACATGCTTTTTCCTTCAAAAAAAATATCCCCTGATGTACAATTCATAACTTTAGTAATTACTTTTAATAGCGTTGATTTCCCAGCACCATTCGGTCCTAATAGTCCATATATCTTTCCTTTCTCTACTTTAATTGATATATTTTCAAGTACCATTTGTTTTTTGATTTTCTTTGTTAAATTTCTTGTTTCAAGCATAATTTCCATATAATGTTCCTCCGTTTCTTATGTAATCAATTCTAATACTAAAAAATAACCAAATCATAATTACTCTATTTTTTTGTAAAACAAAAAGCATATATAAATTTTAAAAAGGAGTAAGCAACTCTTCTGTTCACTTACTCCCCCATACTTTTATCTAAAATCATCAAATGTGAGTCATTCGTTATTTTTGCCCCACTTTTGCCCCACTTTTAAATCTATCTTTTCTTTTTGAATCAAATTACATCTTAACAAATAGTGTAAAGCCAGTTACTTTTGCTTTGATGCCATACAATATTTTCATGTAGAGAAGACAAATTTTATCTTCTCTTTTTATTTTCAAAATGATAAAAACTGAAACTTCCAAATTTTCCATTTTGTTTATTGACATTTCCTCTAAAAAGGTGTATAATATTTTTATTATCAAACTATACTATACTATACTATATAGGGGGTATTGAAATGAAATTTTCTAATCGTTTACTGCTATTCCTTGCAGGAGTTGTTTTTGTCCTTTTAGGACTTTTCCTATTTACAAACCCAGTAGCTAATCTTGTTGCTTACAGCTGGTGGATTGCATTTGGTTTACTGGTTTCTTCTATAGCAGCTATTTTAGGCTATTTCTCTGTACCAAAAGAGCTTCGCTCACCAGCTCATCTTTTCCAAGGGATTGTTAATCTTCTCTTAGCTCTTTACCTCGTTGCCTATGGCTTTGTGACGCTGCCAGTTGTCATTCCAACTATTTTAGGAATTTGGTTAATTGTAGAAGCCATTATAGCTTTCTTTAAAGGCAATCGTCTGGGATTGATTTTCCCTATTATTGGCAACCATATCATGTGGATAGCGTTGCTTGCATTTTTACTAGGTCTAGTGATTTTGTTCAATCCAGTAGCTACAAGTGTCTTTGTCGTTTATGTCGTTGCCTTTGCATTTTTAATTGTTGGTTTCACCTATATCCTTGATGCCTTTCGTAAATAATCTAGCTGCCATTTTGGGCATATTAAAATAGCTGGGAAGTTACATTCTCAGCTTTTTCTGTTGCCTTCTTAGATCAGTCGGTAGAGCAGTAGACTCTTAAGCTATGGGGCGCAGGTTCGAGCCCTGCAGGGGGCACATCTAAATCAACAGAAATAAGCCTTGAAACCAAGGCTTTTTTTAACGTCTAATAGCTTTTTGTAGAAAAGTATTTAAAAATAAAAGAGAAGAGAATCTCTCACTCTCTTCTCAGTATATCTTATTAAATTTAGTTTTTCTTAATCTACCTGATTTTCCTTTGCAACGACAAATTCCTTAACCAATCGATAGATAACAGCAAATATCGGTGTAAAGAATATCATCCCAAGTAAGCCAAAGAGATTGCCTCCAATACTAGCAGCCGCAAGCGTGAAAATAGCTGGCAAACCAATAGACTGACCTACAACTCTAGGATAAATAAGGTTTCCTTCAATCAGCTGTATAACTTGATATAGAAGAAGAGAAAGTAAGGCTTGAGTAGGACTCACTGTGAAGATAAAAATCGCTCCCACAACACAAGCAATCATAGGCCCTACATAAGGAATGAACGATAGCACTCCTGCAAAGATACCTGTCATTACTCCATAGGGTATCCCAAACACGCTGTAACCAACCGCTATCATAACTCCTATGATAACTGCTTCAATCAGCTGACCCATCAAAAATTGGTCATAAGTCTCTAGTGCTACTTGTCCAATGTAAGTCAACTTTATCACCACCTTCTCTGGAAGAAAAACTTTTAGAAGTCGACTCGTCATCGCTGCCAAATGTTCCTTACTGGATAAAAATAAAAAGGTGAAGACTATAATCAAAAAGGCATTCATCAAACTTGAAAAAATATTGCCGATATTACTAGTCAGACCTGATAAAAAACCTATCAAAGCTTGGCTAATAGAACTAGATTGTCCCTGTATGCCTGATACGATAGTTGACAACATGTCTTTGGTTACAAATTCCGAGCTGCCTAGCAATTTCCCAAGTTGAGTAAGGACTGTTGAAAGGACTGTTCCCAGCTGACTAATAGTCTGGGCTAGGGTTGGCAGCACCAAAACCAAAAGAGCAATCACGATTAAGATAAGAGCTAGGAAAACAAGTACCATGGCAATCGGACGACGCAACTCTGCCTTTACCTTCAATTTAACTAAGTACTGTTCAATTTTTTTCATAGGAACATTAAGAACAAAAGCAATAACAGCACCATAAATCAAGGTTGATATTACATCAAAGAGAGAGATTGCTCCTGATATAAAGCTCGATGCATTCAGAATTACAAGAGCAACCAGCCCTATAAAAAGTATTAACGGGGTGTATTTTTTTACTAAGTTCATAAATTCTCCTTAATAAACATGTTTAGATACGACTATACTATTTGGTTTTTCAAACTCTCGATTAAGGTAGGCTTGGTAAGTTCCTGGAGCGATAAATCCTTTGGGTGAGAGGATATCGGTGCCAGCCTGACCGACTATGGTATCAGCCAAGAGCACACAGTTTGTAGATAAGACAAAGTAGGATTTAAACTTAGATTTGATAAATTTATAAAGTTCCCCATCTGTCTCATGTCTGATTTTATAAGCGTAGGTGTAGTCTTCCTTACCATCACCTGTCATGATTTTATCTGCACTTGGCTCCCATGGAATCGTCAGTTGTTTCAATTCAGCCAACTTTTTCTGAACTGCTTTTTCCATTTCAGGCGTCAAATCTATCCCATAACCAAAAAGCGTTTTTTGACTCTCACGTTTACATAGGTCAATGTACTTGTCACGATCACAGAAATATAAGACACCATCTCCTACCATGCCAAATAAGGTCTCAGAAGACGGATCATAGTTGCCATAAGAAATAACACGGCCTTGATAGCAGATATCCACATGACCAATTGCCGAAAACAGAGAGGTCTCAGCTGTATGAACAAAAATTTCAAGCTCCGCTGTCTTACCAGACTTCACCATTCCAAGATGGATATCCTCTCTCTCATCAGCATTTTCCTGCATGAATTTGTTGATTTTTGCTAAAGTTCTTGCAGGGATGAGAGCGGCTAGGACAATAGGTAAGCTAATTCTAATGCGACGTTTGAGATGGTTTTTCCCAATTTCCTCCTCAAACAAGAAACCATCACGGATATTGGACACACCATAAAGGAAAAAATAAGCCCCTAATACAAAGAGTTGAAAGACAGAATTTCCTGTAGAGGACAAAAGACTAGTCCCACCAAGAAAAACTAGTACGAGTCCATCTAGTAAGAGACGAAAACGAGGTCGAATTTTGTTTTTGCGGTAGAGAACATAGGTGACAAGGTTAATACTAGCATGAAAAATCTGATAAACTCCAATCACAAGAGCCAGAACATAAATCGGTATATCAGTCGCAAGATTAGAACCTAGCAAATATCCCAGCACTAACAATTTAACCAGTGCAACTCCCAAGGTATCCGTTGACTGGCTTTTTTTGAAAACTCTTAATAGCAAATCTACGACCGTTGCTATCCAAGCTAAAAACAGAACCAGGCGAATAACTGTTACTGGCAACCAAGTCCCCGTGACCATCAAGATGAGACCTAGCAGAACAAACAAGAACCCCTGAGCAAGTAATTTCTTACCTGTCAGACCTAAAGATAGAATTTTCGCCATATAAAAACCTTTCAACAATAAAAATTAAACACTCCGATTAAACTGACTAGTAAATAGCCAACACTACAAACAGCCTGTGCCAGCAACATATGGTGACTAGAAATGACTGTAGTAATGTCACCATCTTGTCTTATGCACTTCTAAAAATTGTTTTATTGATTCGAAAACAAAGCTAATAAAAATTAACTAAACTTGAGAGATAAGTACAATTGAGACGAAAAAATGTATAACCAATTCAACTTGTTAAGGTAAGAAAGCATTATTTCCAATCTATTAATTATTCATCTATTACTTATTATGACACAATATTCCCTATAGTTCAACTTTTTACTTGTTTTTATATTACACGGACTAAAAAGTTTTCAACAGTTGATTGCATGTGTTTTAATAAGTTTTAACCTTTCTTGGTTAGATAAAAAAAGAACCATACAGTTTAGAATCTGTATGGTTTTTGCCCCACTTTTGTCCCATTTTTAAATCATGACATTGAAAATACCTAAAATCACTTATATTTCAATATTTTTAATTGCTCTCAATATGAAAGTCCTTTCCAAATCCCTGTAGGGGGCATCTAAATCAACAGGAAAAAGCCTTGGAATCAAGGCTTTTTTGTGTATCTGTTCTACTTTTGGTCAACTAATGGATATCAACGGTATAATTTTATGAACACCCTTCCCAGACAGCTCTAATCTGATTGCACTCAAAATTTTTTAAAATTTAAAACAAAAGACTTGCTTTTCTTTTAATTTATGTTATACTTGTTCTTGTATCTGATACAAGTTTATTAAGAGAGGGATTCATATGGATACAAAATTCTCAGTTGCTTTGCATATCTTAACAATGATTAGTGAAAGCAAGGAAACCTTAAGTTCTCAAGCACTAGCTATTAGTGTTGGGACTAACGCTAGTTACATTCGAAAAGTGATTGCCTTATTGAAAAATGCAGATTTGATTCATTCCCAGCAAGGAAAAACAGGTTATCAACTCAGTAAGTCTCCAAAGAAAATGACTTTACTAGAGATCTACTATGCTACTCAAGAAATCAATCACATTAGTTTATTCCCTGTTCATCAAAATAGCAATCCTGATTGCCCTGTTGGAAAACATATCCAAGGAGCAGTTTCACCGCTTTTCGCTAGTGCCGAATCTCAATTAGAGAAGGAATTAGCAAATCAAACTTTAGAAGATGTCATTGACAATCTATATAAACAAGCTAAACAAGTCCGAAACTGATTTGATAACAAGTCAGTTTTTACTGGAAATAACATATACTTGTATCAGATACAGGTATAAAATCATATAGAAAAAGAAAAGAGAAATCACATGAAAGCCGCACAACACACTACTTATAACAAAAACAATATCACACTGAACATCACAGAAATCGCTAAACCAAGTATTACAGACAAACAAGTATTGGTGAAAGTCACCGCAGCCGGTGTTAATCCTCTCGATAACATGATCTCTCGTGGTGAGGTCAAGATGATTGTTCCTTACAAACTTCCTCAAACTGCAGGTAACGAGGTCGGTGGGATCGTTGAAAGCATTGGCAAGCAAGTTGACAACTTTCAGATAGGAGACCGTGTCTTTGGCCGTCTGCCACTTGATCATATCGGCGCCTTTGCAGAATACCTAGCTGTCGATAGCCAAGCCTTAGCCAAGGTTCCAGACTATCTATCAGACGAGGAAGCTGCTGCTGTTCCGCTTACTGCCTTGACTATCATGCAGGCTCTTGACCTCATGGGCGCTCAAGCTGGGAAAACGATCTTTATTTCTGGTGGGACTGGTGGTGTCGGTGGTATGGCCATTCCGATTGCCAAGGCCAAAGGTTTGAAGGTCATTACCAACGGTTCTGGAGATAGTGCTAAGCGTGTGTTGAAACTAGGAGCAGATAGATTTATCGATTACAAAACAGAGGATTATACAAAAACGGTTAGCGAGGTTGATTATGTCCTCGATACTCTCGGTGGAGCTGAAACTGAAAAACAAATGTCTATCATGAAAAAAGGTGGTCATCTTGTTTCACTTCGTGCCATGCCAAACGGTGCCTTTGCCAAACGCATGAATCTACCAAAATGGAAACAGATGATTCTTGGCTTAGCAGGTCGCAAATTCGATAAGATGGCGGAAAAATATGGTGTCCGCTACCATTTTATCTTTGTAGAAAGCAATGGCGCTCAATTACAAGAGGTAGCTGACCTCTTTAGTAAATTAGAAATCAAACCCTCTATCGATACAGTCTATCCATTTGAAGAAGTGAATAGCGCCTTAGACAAGGTCGCTAATGGTCGCTCACGTGGAAAAACAGTCCTCAGCTTTAAGAAATAAAAAGGAAAAGACAATGTCATATCTTACAACTAAAAATCAATACATCACTGTCGACGGGAACAAAATCGCCTATCGCGAACTCAGCAAAGGCAAATCAAAACTACCTCTTCTGATGCTGGTCCATTTGGCAGCAACTCTCGATAACTGGGATCCAAGACTATTAGACTTGATTGCTGAAAAGCACCATGTGATTGTGGTCGATCTTCCTGGTGTCGGAGCCAGTCAAGGAAAAGTGGCTCCAACCATTCCTGGAATGGCTGAGCAGACAATTGACTTTGTAAAAGCGCTTGGTTACGATGAAATCAATCTCCTTGGCCTTTCTATGGGAGGTATGATTGTCCAAGAAATCATCCGAATCAAGCCTGAGTTGGTCAACCGTCTCATCTTGGCAGGAACAGGACCTCGAGGTGGAAAAGAGATCGATAAGGTCACAGGGAAAACATTTAAGTATATGTTTAAAGCTGGACTCGAGCGCATCGACCCTAAACGCTATATCTTCTATAATCATGATGAACAAGGGAAAATCGAAGCTTTGAAAGTTCTAGGACGAATGGGTATGAGAACAAAGGAATTTGCGGATAAAGACATGAGTGTGCCTGGTTTCCTAACTCAACTCAAAGCTATTAAACGTTGGGGGAAAGATCCTCAAGACGACCTAACATTTATCACTCAACCAACCTTAATCGTCAACGGGGACAAGGATATGCAGGTTCCAACGGAAAATTCCTATGACATGCATGAGAAAATCGAAAATAGTAAGCTGATGATCTATCCAAATGCAGGGCACGGTTCGATTTTCCAATTTGCAGACGAATTTTCAAAAGAATTAAAAGCTTTCTTGGAGGACTAAGATGGTCAAAACGATTCTGATTACAGGTGCTACTGACGGTATCGGTAAACATTTGGCAAAGAAATTAGCCAGCCAAGGTCATCAGATCATCCTCCATGGTCGAAACCCTCAAAAACTTGAGTTGGCGCTTCAAGAGGTTCGGGCAGTTTCCTTGAGAGGCAGAGTTTCTAGTTACCTTGCAGATTTTTCAAAATTAGACGATGTTTATCGATTTGTGGAAGAAATCAAGCGAGACTTTCAAAGTATCGATGTCTTGTTTAACAATGCAGGGCTTTATGGAGGAAAAGAACGAAAAGCGAGTGCTGAAAATGTCGAGTTGACTTTTATGTTATCCGTTCTCATTCCCTATATGTTAACAACTGAGCTAAGCCCCTTGTTAGAAAAAGCGCCTGACGGTCGTATCATTAATACCTCCTCCTATATGCATCATTTTGCCAAGGTCAAGGATTTAGACTTTGGATTTTAGAACAATTATAATCCCGGATTGGCCTATAATAATTCTAAACTTTACACTATTTGGATGACACGCTATCTAGCCAGAGAGTTCTTTTTAAGAGGTTCAAATATTACTATTAATGCCTATCATCCCGGCTTGATTTCAACCAACTTGGGGAATGATTCCAGTGATGAAAAAACGAAAAAGTCTCTCTTTGGACGCCTGATGAAATCTTTTTCAAAAGATTTAGATGAGGGAATTAAAACAGGCTACTACCTCACCTTATCAGAAGAAGTCACTGGTTTGACAGGCTACTATTTTGATGATAAAACTGTCAAAACAGTTTCTGAAAAAGGTTATACTTTTGAAAGATCTCAGGGTTTAATCGCTTATTGCAATGATAAGATTGAGATGTTTAAAAATAAGTCCACAATATCTTAACTTTATTATGACTCGACTATCAAGAAAAAGATGATATCAAAACTTATCTATTTTCTATATCCTAAATAATTTGCCCCACTTTTGCCACGTTTTGAAATAATCACATTCAGAATTATTCCAAGTATCTTCCAAAAATCGTTTATATTTCAACATTTTTGCTTAGATTTTTAGGTTGTTCTGAGTCTAATATAGATGAAATTCTTTTCTTATAAGAAAAAACGCTAGATAGCGTTTTTTTATTCTTAGTTACTCATCTAATCGAATAAACATCATTGCGTTGAGCAAAGAGATGAGAGCGACTGTATTGACATTATTGGAATAGATCAGTCTCTTATTTTCAATCGGCGGAATAATAAAATTAGAAATAATGATATCGTAAGGTGATTCTTTTAAAGAATCAATTGATAGTTCTAATTTATTCCAAACTTCAAGTTCAAAATTGTTGCTGCAATAGTAAGAAAGTGTCTCTGCTACTGATTTAGCATGATACTGATCAAAAGTACTCATGACCAAAACCTTTAATTTAGGTTGATTTTGTAAAAGATTTAGCACTAAGTGTTTGCTATGAGTGATAAAAGTATAAGACAAATGATTGACCTTCATTGAATTACGATCCATATCCAAAGCCTCTAGATAGTGTTCAATCCCTTCCTTCACCTCTGAAACAAATCGAGGGAAAATATTTTGAAAGTTCTTGATTGTATTGCCTTTTTGATCAAATAGGATAAACTCTGTCGATAATTCCTGGCGATGCAGATGTGCTGTATTATGCAGATGCCAAATCAGATTGTCCTTATTGTCTACTTGGAGATTATAGTCTCTTGATACCTGATCTACTAGATCGCCCAATAACTGATACGATTTTTTTACATAGCTGTCTGTTTTTGCATGGTTCAGAAATACTTCTTCATCTATGAAAAACATTTTTTGAAAATAGGATACAAATAGTTGACCTAGCACTTCTTTATTCAGAGAGATATGATATCCAGAATCAAAGCTGGCTACAATGTCTTCGATTCCTTCTGCCTGCATGAACGATTCCAACAATTGATTGTTAAAAGAGTCTCTCTCAACTTCCATGAAATGACCAAACTTTATACGATATAAATTTGTAACCAGAAGTAATTTTAACATTCTGTGAGTTGATAAATTCATCGGGAAAGAAGTTGCTTTATAGACAAATTCCAATAATTGAGACAAGGGTTCTACAGAAAAATCTTCAAAGGGCCATTCAAGGAAATAATATTTCTCTGAAAAATACTGGGCAAAAAAGTAACGGATATCAATCTCATTTCCAGTGATTCGAACTGGATTGAGGCTAATTTCAAAACGATATTGTTTCTTAATAATTTTATTAATATGACTGATGATACGGTAAAGAGAGGAAGAACTGATATAAAATTCTTTGCAAATACTATCAGTATCACATCCTTCATTAAAGAAGATAAATTCTAAAATTGAAAAGTGGGTTGAATGCTTAAAAAAATGATGATAGACCATCTCAATATCACTATCATCGGTATTAATGATACGGATGCCGTTTGTTGAGGAATGAAATATCAAGTCAGGAAAGGAAGACCTGACATGGGATAAGTCATCTTTTACAGAACGTTCTGTACAGTGCAATAATTCTGCTAGTTCTGAAATATGAAACCAGCGTTTGTTTTCAAATAGTAATTCTAATAATTCTAATTGTCTGTGACTTTTTTTCGATAATAAATCTCTCATGAATAGCTTTTCTCTCTTTATAATAAACTAAACGATTGCCTATCAATCTTCATGCAATTATACCATATAGAGTGCATTTATCCTCTTACAACGACTTTTGCTTGTCATCAAAAGACTAGTCTAATCCCTTAGAAACCCAGTAGCTTCAAGATTTTCTTATTTATTTGTATCTAAAGTACATGTTTACAGTACGGTTTTTAAGACGAACTATTATGTTTCCAAGTTGAAATACTATATAATTAGTGTAATCAAAGAAATTGATTCTTTGATTTAGAAATAGAAAAGGAGGATACACTATGTTGTGGTCCATTATTGTAGGAGGTCTTATTGGTCTCGCCGCTGGTGCAATCACTAAAAAAGGTGGTTCAATGGGATTGATTGCAAATATCTTTGCAGGTCTTATCGGTTCGTCTGTAGGGCAATCACTTCTAGGAAGCTGGGGACCTTCATTGGCTGGAATGGCTATTATTCCGTCAATCGTAGGTGCAGTGATTGTTGTTGCAGTCGTTTCATTTCTATTTGGTAAAAAATAAGCATTACCTAATAAGAAATTAAAAGTGATAAGCCATAATTTTGAATTCTTTAGACGGGTAAAATTATGGTTTAAGCTTTTCATTTGAAAGGATTTAATATGTCAAAATCAAAGAAAATATTGTTACTTATTTTCTGTATCTTAATCTTGACTATTTTCCTTCCTATTCTCATAGATTATCATCAGGTCAGTGATTTAGGAATCCACTTATTCAGTTGGAGAGAACTCTACGCTGAATTCCTGATTGCTAGATATGTCTTTTGGGGGACACTTGTCCTATCTGTTTTAGTGTTAATTTCAATCTTAGTGATACTCTTTTATCCTAAACAATATCTAGAGATCCAATTAGAAACTCAAGAAGATACATTAAAACTAAAAAATTCAGCTATCGAAGGCTTTGTTCGATGTTTGGTTATTGATCATCAGTTGATGAAAGAACCAACGGTCCATGTAAATAGCCGCAAAAATAAATGTTTCGTTACTGTAGAAGGTAAAATTCTTCCTTCAGACAACATCTCAAATCGATGTCTAGTCATTCAGAATGAAATAACTCATGGATTAAAGCAGTTCTTTGGTATTGAACGTGAGGTAAAACTTGAAGTTAAAGTAAAAGAAGTTGAACCTCCAAAAACGACCAAAAAGACTGTTAGTCGTGTAAAGTAAGGAAGTAAAAATGGAATGGTTTAAAAAATATCAGTATCCAATTATTGCAGGTTTAGTAGGTGTCATTCTCGCTTGCTTTATCTTATCCTTTGGCTTTTTCAAAACACTATTTGTACTAATTTGTGGAGCCTTAGGAGCATTTGCTGGATACTATGTTAAGGAAAAATATTTAAATAAATAAAGGAGTCTCGTATGTCAAACGTAGATAAAAATGTAGAAAAAAAAGATGTCGCTGTTGTTTCTCAAGATGTTAAAGGGGAACTCACTTATGAAGATAAAGTCATCCAAAAAATCATTGGTCTTTCACTTGAAAAAGTACCTGGACTTTTGGATGTGGATGGAGGATTCTTCTCTAATCTAACAGAAAAAATTATCAATACAGATAATGTCACTCATGGTGTCAATGTTGAAGTTGGGAAAGAACAAGTTGCAGTTGACTTGAACATTGTTGTTGAGTACCAAAAGAATGTCCCTGCTTTGTACAAAGAAATCAAAGATGTTGTCGTATCACAAGTTACAAAAATGACTGATCTAGAAGTAGTTGAAGTCAATGTGAATGTTGTTGATATCAAAACGAAGGAACAGCATGAAGCAGATTCAGTTAGCCTCCAAGACCGAGTAACTGACGTGGCTTCTTCAACAGGAGAATTTGCTTCAGAACAATTTGAAAAAGTGAAATCTGGTATCGGTTCAGGTGTTGCTGCTGTTCAAGAAAAAGTAGGCGAAGGTGTTGAAGCCGTTAAAGGCGAAACAAAAGAAAATGCTCGCGTACACTAATTCATCTAATCAAAATCAATCAATTTAAAGGAGGCAGAATCATGTCAACAGAAGAAAAATTAAACCAAGCAAAAGGTTCCATTAAAGAAGGTGTCGGCAAAATGATCGGCGATGAAAAAATGGAAAAAGAAGGAACAGCTGAAAAAGTTGTTTCTAAAGTAAAAGAAGTTGCTGAAGATGCTAAAGACGCTGTCGAAGGCGCTATTGAAGGTGTGAAAAACATGCTTCACAAAGACGAAAAATAAGGCTAAACGTTAATTGACCTTTTCATTATAGTAGTCAAAAAGAGGACCGTAAATGTCCTCTTTTTTTGTAGATCGGATTCTAAACACGCTTCCCATTTTTCGTTAAAAGGAATTGTCAATCGGCTTGAGAGGTGTTCACACTTTCTTTATTTTGATTGCTAATATGAGAATAGTAACTACGTTTTAGGGTTAATTGATGATCTAAAATATAGTAGGCATCTATTTTTTCCTCATTTACCATTGTTTCAAATAAAACCGAGACTTCATCCCTTCTAGGATTCGACATTTTCAAATCGATGTCTCCTTTTATCCCTATGGAGTCAATTCCTCCACCCAAGCGGATGGCACCGTCGGGAGGAACAATATAGCCTGCTTTTCGCATGTCAGACGCATATTTTCCTGAATCCATTAAATGTTGTAAGACAGCTATAGTGTCCTTTTCTTCAAAGGAGGTCTTTAATTGGAACCGTTCTTGGTGGTTTTGATACTGAGAATAAAGATTGATACCAACAACTAAGGCAAGTACAGAAGCGAGCAAGATTCGTATTTTTCTAGGTCTCGACATGTTTATCTCCTCTATCTAAGAAATCATAGAAGTCTTGTTTCTAACTTTGAAAGATAACTTCCTTATCCTTGAAAATCCTTGGGACTCTAGTCCCCCGTTACTGCTATCTGCCCTTTTTCATGATGTATTTTCGTATAGGTGTTTCAACCATTTGAACGGTTTCAAATCCTTCTTTTTGGTAAAGCTTGTAAGCTGTTTGATTTGCCTCGTAGACATTTAGAGAAAGAGTATCTATGTCTTCATTTTTAAAGGCCAAACTAACAAATTTCCTTAAAGCTTGGCTACCTATGCCTTGCCCCTGCTTCTGAGGGTTGATAAAAAATCTCCCGATATGAAGATTCCTGTCTTCTAGCCTGATTTTCTGGATAAGCCCGACAAACTCTTGTCCATTAAAGATTGAAAAGATTCCTTCCAAATCTTGTAAGACTTGAATTGTTAAAGGAAAAGGAATCATTGTTCCCATCCATTGTTCTTGAAAGGATTTGCCAAGGGAGTTGGACCATTGGCATACGTGCTGAGCATTTTCTGTGCTCACATTTTCTTCAAAACGAATCATCATCTTGACCTCACCATCTTATCTATGTTTCTCCATTATACTACTTCTCCTATTTTTTACGAATAGATAAGTATGATTGATCTTTATTTTTTTCTTGTTGGGAGCATTCTCGCTTCTTTCTTGGGTTTGGTCATTGACCGTTTCCCTGAGCAATCCATTATTCGACCAGCTAGCCACTGTAATTCCTGTCAGACTCGCTTGCGACCGCTAGATTTGATTCCTATCCTTTCGCAGGTGGTCAATCGCTTTCGCTGTCGCTACTGCAAGATTCGTTATCCATTCTGGTATGCCCTCTTTGAACTAGGCTTAGGACTCCTCTTTCTGGCTTGGTCTTGGGGCTGGCTTTCCTTGGGGCAAATCGTCTTGATCACTGCTGGCTTGACCTTGGGCATTTACGACTTTCGCCATCAGGAATATCCCTTGCTGGTCTGGCTGACTTTCCACCTAATCCTCATGGCTTTCTGTGGTTGGAATCTGGTTATGATTTTCTTCCTTGTCCTCGGAATCATGGCTCATTTTATCGATGTCCGTATGGGAGCGGGAGATTTTCTCTTTCTGGCTTCTTGTGCTCTCGTCTTTAGCGCGACCGAATTACTGATCTTGATTCAGTTTGCTTCTGCGACGGGGATCCTAGCTTTTCTCCTGCAAAAGAAAAAGGAAAGACTTCCTTTTGTGCCTTTCCTCTTACTTGCTGCTTGCGTGATTATTTTTGGTAAGCTACTGCTTGTTTGATAAAGTCCTGAATCGGCTCTCCTTGGTGGAGAGCTTTTACAATTTTCGAACCGACGATAACGCCATCTGACACCGCATTGAAACGTTCGACATCGGCTTGACTAGATACACCAAAACCTGTCAAGACTGGGATGTCGGCTACTTGATGCAATTGTGCCAAGTGCTTGTCCAAGTCTGCTCGGTAGTTTCCTGATTTCCCTGTCACCCCATTGATAGCAACGGCATAGACAAAGCCTTCTGCTCCCTTGATCAACTCTTTTTGGCGATCAATCCCTGTTGTCAAACTAACTAGGGGAATCAAGGCGATGTCTGTGTCTGCCAAAAATGGCTCTACAAAATTGGCATGTTCATGAGGCAGGTCTGGAATAATCAAGCCCTTAACTGCTGTATCTGCCAAATCTTTGACAAATTTCTCCACACCGTACTGAAAGAGCGGGTTGAAGTAGGTCATGATGACCAGTGGCACCTCAGTCTGAATGGTTTTCAAGGTTTCAACCAAAGCTTGGGTAGAAGTCCCATGAGCTAGACTTCGCAAGCCTGCTTCTTCGATCACAGGTCCATCTGCAACAGGGTCTGAAAAGGGAATACCCACTTCAATGGCTGAAACACCCAAATCTTCTAAAAAGTGGATTGTTTCAGCGAGACCATCCAAACCTTTCTCATGGTCTCCAGCCATGATATAGGGAACGAAAATTCCTTTTCCAGTTGCTTTGATAGCATTCAATTTTTCTGTTAGAGTCTTAGGCATGGGCTTCTCCCTTCTTTGCTGCATCTGCTTCCAAGCGGTCTTTGACTTGAACTACATCCTTGTCCCCACGACCGGATAAGCAGACAATCATTGACTTGTCTGGCCCGAGTTCTTTGGCCAATTTCACTGCAAAGGCAATGGCGTGGCTTGATTCCAAGGCTGGGATAATCCCTTCCACACGAGACAAGAGTTTGAATCCTTCCAAGGCTTCCTCGTCAGTCACAGGAACATAGCTGGCACGTTTGATATCGTGGTAGTGAGAGTGTTCTGGACCGATACCAGGATAGTCCAAACCGGCTGAGATAGAGAAAGCCTCAAGAATTTGACCATGGGCATCTTGAAGCACATCCATGAGGGAACCGTGAAGGACACCCGGACGACCCTTGGTCAAGGTCGCTGCATGGTGCTCTGTATCCACACCAAGCCCTGCTGCTTCAGCCCCATACATGGCAACAGACTCATCTTCTACAAAGGGATGGAAGAGACCGATAGCATTAGAACCACCACCAACACAGGCTACTAGGGCATCTGGTAAGTCTTGTCCTGTCAAGTCACGGTACTGTTGTTTAGCTTCTCGACCGATGACACTTTGGAAGTCACGAACAATTTCTGGGAATGGATGAGGTCCCAAGGCAGAACCAAGGATATAGTGGGTATCATCGATATTCGCTACCCATGAACGAAGGGCTGCATTAACTGCATCCTTGAGTACGCGCGAACCATCTGTCACGGCCTCGACCTTGGCTCCCAAAAGCTCCATACGGAAGACATTTAGGGCTTGGCGTTTGACATCTTCCTCACCCATGTAAATGGTACATTCCATGTTAAAGAGGGCCGCAGCTGTTGCAGTTGCCACACCGTGCTGACCAGCACCTGTTTCAGCGATAATTTTCTTTTTACCCATACGTTTAGCCAGAAGAACTTGTCCCAAGGCATTGTTAATCTTGTGGGCCCCTGTATGGTTGAGGTCTTCCCGTTTGAGATAAATCTTGGCTCCGCCGATATGCTGGGTCAAGTTTTTTGCGTAGTAAAGGGGAGTTTCACGTCCTACATACTGGCGTAAGAGCTGGTTTAATTCCTCTTGGAAACTTGGGTCCGCCTGACTTTCACGATAAGCTTTTTCCAACTCCAAAACTGCTGTCATCAATGTTTCTGGGACGAAACGTCCACCGAATTTTCCGTAAAATCCATCTTTATTTGGTTCTTGATATGCCATGCTTTACCCTCTCTATAAATCTTCTAATCTTTTCCTGATCTTTTTGTCCATCTGTCTCCACTCCGCTCGATACATCTACTGCATAGGGAGTGAAGTGTTGAATTGCTTTTGCTACATTGTCTTCCTTAAGCCCACCTGCGATAAAGAAGGGCTGAGCAAGTTCTGCTGTATCCAGTTGACCCCAGTCAAAGGTCTGACCACTCCCTGCCACAGGCGCATCAAAGAGGAGATAATCCGCCCGAGAATGAGGCACATGACCATTTCCATCCACCTGCACCGCCTGAATACTGGCGCAAGGCAAATCCTCAAACAACTCATCCGCTACCTGACCATGAACTTGAACCAAGTCCAGACCAACTTTTTCAATCGCTTCTAGCAATTCTGCCCGACTTGGTGAAACAAATACACCAACCTTTTTAACGTTAACAGGAATGAACTTTGCGAGCTCAGCAGCCTCTTCCAAGGTCACCTGTCTTTTACTAGGCGCAAAGACAAAACCAATGTAGTCTGCCCCTGCTGATACGGCTGTCTCTACCGCTTCTTTGGTCGATAATCCACAAATCTTAACCTTTGTCAATCTGCAACTCCTTGATTCTCTGGTCTACATCTTCTGCCTGCATGAGAGCTGTTCCCACCAAAATTCCGTTAAAGTATGGTGCAACACGTATCGCATCCTGCCCTGTGAAAATAGCAGATTCAGAAATGTAATAGCGATCTTCCTCAAAGTGCTGGGCCAAGTCTACACTAGTCTGCAAGTCGACTTCAAAGGTGGTCAAGTTGCGATTATTAACCCCAATAATCTCAGCACCAAGTCTGTGGGCTACCTCTAGTTCAGCTAGATTGTGAGTCTCCACCAAGACTTCCAGACCAAGCTCTGTCGCGTAGTCATACAGTTCCTTGAGGCGTTCTTCTGACAAAGCAGCCACGATGAGCAGGATAACTGTCGCTCCGGCATTGCGAGCACGGATGATTTGCTTTTCATCGATGATAAAGTCCTTGTTGAGCGTTGGAATGTTTACCTGACTGGAAATCTCACGTAAATAATCCAAATGCCCTTTAAAGAAAACCTCATCTGTCAAAACCGAAATCATCACTGCTCCATTTGCTTCATAAGTCTGGGCCTGTTGCACAATATCCACATTGAGATTGATATCTCCCAGACTAGGGCTAGCCTTCTTGACTTCAGCGATTACCTGCAAACGGTTCTGGTGATTCTTCAAAAATTCTGCCAAGCGATAAGTCTGGCGCAAGGGCTGGACTTCCTCCAGCTCCATCTGCTCGACTTCACGCGCCTTCTGCTCCAAAATTCGTGCTAAAAATTCCTGACTCATTTTTGGTACTCCTGTAACAGTCTGAGTTTTTCAAGGGCCTTGCCACTAGCAATCACTTGACGAGCCAAGGCAACTCCTTCCTTGATACTAGCTACCTTACCATTAGCATAGAAACCAAGGCCAGCATTTAAAACTGTCGTTTCCAAGAATGGACTTGGTTCGTTTTGAAGAACACTAAGCAAAATCTCTGCATTTTCCTGAGCATTACCTCCACGGATATCTTCAATAGCGTAGCGTTCCATCCCCAAATCCTCTGGAGTGAAGCTTGACAAGGTGATTTCGCCATTTTCAAGAAGAGCAATCTTGGTTGTTCCGTTCAAGCCAGCTTCATCCAGCCCTTCTGGTCCAGCAACCACGATGGCACGTTTACGACCCATATTTTTCAAAACCTGAGCAGTGCTTTCTAGAAGTTCTGGACGACTAATACCAAGCAACTGTGTTTCCAAGGCCATTGGGTGAATCAGTGGACCAGTCAAGTTCATGATCGTTGGAATTCCTAGTTCTAAACGAGCTGGCATGATGTATTTCATAGCTGGGTGCATATTTTTAGCAAAGAGAAAGACGATGCCAGTTTTATCAAAAACCTTACCTAGTTCAGCTGGTTTGAGGTCAAGATTGATGCCCAATGCTTGAAGGACATCTGCCGAACCCGATTTAGAAGAAATCGAACGATTACCGTGCTTAGCCATATGAATGCCGCCACCAGCCAAGACAAAGGCTGCAGTTGTGGAAATGTTAAAGCTGAAAGACTTGTCCCCACCTGTACCACAGTTGTCCATGGCGTCATGAATCTCAGTTGGAATATGTTGAGCGTGTCCTCTCATAACTTGTGCAATGGCTGTGCGTTCTTCCGGTGTTTCCCCCTTCATCTTAAGGGCCAAGAGAAGAGAAGCAATCTGCGCTTCGGTTACACGTCCAGTAACGATACGTTCAATGACATCCGTCATTTCCACACCTGATAAATTTTCAAATTTTGCTAATTTTTCAATAATCTCTTTCATCCTAGTTTCCTCACTTTACAACCTTCTCGATAAAATTCTGAATAGAAGACAAGCCATCTGGCGTTCCGATGCTTTCTGGATGGTACTGGAAGCCATAAATCGGCAGGCTTTTGTGTTGAATTCCCATAATAGCTTGGTCATCAGTCGAACGAGCTGTCACTTCAAAGCCTTCTGGCATTTCTTCAATCAAAATACTGTGGTAACGCATGACTGGACGACCATCCTCAATCCCCTGATACAAAACAGATGGCGCTTCAAAGCTGATATGGCTCTGTTTCCCATGCATGACTTTTGGAGCCAAGCCTAGCTTCCCACCAAAGACTTCTGCGATAGCTTGATGACCCAAACAAATCCCTAGAATCGGCTTCTTACCTGCAAAGTCACGAATCATGTCTTCCATCTTTCCAGCATCAACCGGCCAACCAGGACCGGGAGAAAAGACCAGACCATCTGCTTTTTCAGCTTCTTCATACAGCTTGGGATCATCATTTCTCAAGACCTGCACTTCTGCAAAATTCCCAATGTATTGAGCCAAGTTATAGGTAAAAGAATCATAGTTGTCAATCAATAAAATCATGGTCTTAGTTCTCCAATTCTAGTCATAGATTTTGCCTTATTAATGGTTTCTTGGTATTCGTTTTGGGCGATGGAGTCGTAGACAATCCCTGCCCCAGCCTGTACATAGGCTGTTTGATTTTTGAGAATCATAGTTCGAATGGCAATAGCGAAATCCATATCACCCGTCGCAGACAAGTAGCCGATTGCTCCTGCGTATACGCCTCGTTTTTCTGTTTCCAGTTCATAGATACGTCTCATGGCCCGAATTTTTGGTGCTCCTGAAACTGTTCCAGCTGGAAGTGTAGCTTTCAAGGCATCCATGGCAGTGAGTTCTGGAAGCAAACGCCCTTTCACCACGCTGGTCAAATGCATGACATAGCGGAAGAGCTCCACTTCCATATACTTAGTGACTTGGACACTGGCTGTTTCAGTGATGCGGCCAATATCGTTACGCCCCAAGTCTACCAACATCCGATGTTCTGCTGTTTCCTTCTCATCAGAAAGCAGATCAGTTGCCAAAGCTTTGTCCTCTTCATCCGTAGCCCCTCTTGGTCGTGTACCCGCAATCGGATTGGTTGTCACGATGCCATTTTTGACAGAAACCAAACTTTCTGGACTAGCACCGATGATTTGATAATCCCCAAAATCATAGAAATAGAGATAATTAGATGGATTGGTCACGCGAAGATTTCTGTAGAAGTCAAATGGATTTCCAGTAACTTCTGCTGAGAAACGCTGGCTGAGCACGCATTGGAACATATCACCATTACGAATCAAGTCACGAGCGGTTTCGACCATTTGCTCAAACTTCTGAGGAGCAATGTGCGGTTTGAAGTTCAGTGGAGATAAATCCAAATCTTCAAATTCATTTGGAGCAGGGATGCGTAATTCCTCAAGCACTTGGTTCAAGGCTTTTTCCAAATCTTCTTGACTGCGATCGCTGTAAAGAGCATCTTCGATGACATGGATTTTTTCTTTCTTGTGGTCAAAAACCATGTAGCTCTCATAGACAAAGAAATGCATGTCTGGCGTCCCAATGGTATCCTCAGGGATTTGACCAATTTCTTCATAGAGCGAAATCATATCGTAACCGACAAAGCCAATAGCTCCCCCACCAAAAGGTAGGTCTGAATGATGCTGGCTCTTATGAGTTACTTCATAAAGGTAATCCAAGGGATCCCGATCAATCACTTGACCATTTTGATAAAGGACTCCATTTTCAAACTTAATCTCAAAAACTGGATTATAGGCTAGGATAGAAAAACGAGCGGTTTCCTTGTCTCTCGGAATACTCTCTAAGATCACCTTGTGTTGCCCCTTTAGGCGCATATAAGCCAAGATTGGTGATAAGACATCTCCATGAATGATTCGTTCCATTGTAATTTCCCTTTCAGTTCTACTTCTAGTCCGTGGCGATTGTATGAAAAATCCCCACGCAAAATAACTTGCGTGAGGACGAAATTCGCGGTGCCACCTCAATTATAGGATTTCTCCTATCTCTCATTCCTGTCTCAGAACTTTCCTGTAACAGGCTGTGCGATAAAGGGCACTCCCTTGAGAATTATGTTTTCTTCTCTCGTTTCAGATGGACCCAACCTTACAGCTTTCTCTGCTTGTTTCCAGCAACCACAAGCTCTCTGGGAAAGAAAGTACTGTAATTTTTCCATCTCTTATTTCTTAGCTTCTAGGTAGTCTGCAATCGCAGCTACGTCCTTGTCTCCACGACCAGAGACATTGATGATGATAATGTCATCTTTACTTAGTTTCGGTGCACGTTTAACCGCTTCTGCGATGGCGTGCGAACTTTCAATCGCTGGGATAATCCCTTCTGTCTTACTAAGAAGGAGCAAGGCTTGAACAGCTTCTTCGTCTGTCGCTGCCACGTATTCTACGCGGCCAGAATCTTTAAAGTAGGCGTGTTCTGGACCAACCCCTGGATAGTCCAAACCAGCTGAGATAGAGTAAACTGGAGCCAGCTCTCCATCTTCCTTAAAGACTGCATAAGTCTTCATACCATCGACAATTCCGACACTACCTTTTGTCATAGTGGCTGCATGCTTGTCTGTGTCAAGTCCGTGACCGGCAGCTTCGACCCCAACCAATTTGACTTCTTCATCAGCCACATACTGTGAAAAAGCACCGATGGCATTAGAACCACCACCTACACAGGCAATAACGTAGTCTGGTAAACGGTCTTCTTTTTCCAAGATTTGACGACGAGATTCCTCACTGATGACCTTTTGGAATTCATGAACAATGGTAGGATAAGGGTGAGGACCCACAGCAGATCCCAAAACGTAGAAGGCTTCAAGATCATTCATCCATGCTCCAAAGGCTGCATCAACCGCATCCTTGAGAGTTCGTGTCCCCGTTTCAACCGCGTGAACAGTTGCTCCCATCATCTCCATGCGGAAAACATTGAGACGTTGACGCTCCACATCTTCTGCCCCCATGTAGACATCACAAGCCATACCAAACTTAGCTGCAGCTGCTGCTGTCGCAACACCGTGCTGACCAGCTCCTGTTTCCGCAATCACTCGTTTTTTGCCCATACGTTTGGCAAGAAGAATTTGTCCTAAAACGTTGTTAAGTTTGTGAGAACCAAGGTGGTTAAGATCTTCGCGCTTGAGATAAATCTTAGCGCCACCTAAGTGATCTGTCAAACTTTCCGCAAAATAAAGCGGTGTTTCACGACCAGAATAATCCTTCAAGTAATGACGAAATTCTGCCAAAAATTCTGGATCATCCTTGTACTTGTCAAATGTCACTTCCAACTCATCCAACAAAGCCTGAATCGGCTCCGGTACAAAACTACCACCAAATTGTCCAAAATAACCTTTAGTTGTCATAAATTTTTCCTCTTTCCATATTAATCCGGCCGTTTTGTTTGCTTTTAGTAGTAGGCAAGGAGCTGCAGATAGAACTCAATACTCTTCGAAAATCCAATTCAAACCACGTCAACGTCGCCTTGCCGTACTCAAGTACAGCCTGCGGCTAGTTTCCTAGTTTGCTCTTTGATTTTCATTGAGTATAAGTTCATCAAAGCGACTTAACGCCCTAATAAAAGATAAACAAAATGACCGAAAGAAAAAAGCCCACACACAGAATCTACTTCCATGTGAGGGCGTTGGTAACGCGGTGCCACCTCAATTATAAAGGGACTATTCCCCTTTACATCTCTGCCTTGTCTAACAACAAGTTGCACTGTAAGGTGTGCGCACCGAATTTTCATTGTTTCAAATTCATTTTTAAAATCAGCCCACTTTCACTACTTCCAACCACCTGTTCACAATCACCACAGGCTCCCTGAAGATCAAAAATAGTTACTTTTCTGATTTGTTGAGAATATTATATGCTATTGTCCGCTTTTTGTCAAGATTTTTTATTATTTTTTTCCAGAACCGAGGATTTCTTCAGAAATTCTCACCAAAGTCTGAACGATGTAATCAACTTCTTCATCGCTTAATTTTGTATGAAGAGGAAGCGTAATTTCATTTTCAAAGAAGGCATAGGCTCTTGGATAATCTGCCATATCGAAACCAAGATTCTTATAGGCTGTCAGGAGAGGAAGCGGTTTATAGTGTACATTACTTGCAATTCCTGCTTTGGCCAATTCTTGGATGATGTGGTTGCGTTCTTCTAAACTTGCTCCTTCTACATGGGTGATGTAGAGGTGGCGTGAAGATTCGACACTATCAGTCTTGTGTGCCAATGGACGGATGCGAGAACCTGCAAAACCACGATCATAGCGGTCCACGATGTCCTTACGACGTTCTAGCAAAGCTGGGTAACGGTCCAATTGTACCAAACCAATCGAAGCCATGATATCGGTCATATTGCACTTGTAGGCTGGTGTGACGATATCGTACTCCCATGAACCCAATTGCATCTTGGCAAGAGCATCCTTTGTTTGACCGTGAAGGGAAAGGATTTGGAACTCCTTGTACATCTCTTCGTCATCAATCGCTGGATTGGCTTTCCAAGTCGCACTTCCTCCCTCAGCCGTTGTAAAGTTCTTAACGGCGTGGAATGAGAAGGAAGTAAAGTCAGCGATAGATCCAGCTGGTTGTCCTTTATAAGTAGATCCCAAAGCATGGGCACTATCTGAGACAATTACGATACGGTTAAAGGCTTTTTGCCACTTGCTAGCAGCTGTAAAGAGGTCCCGTTTCTTCTCCACCACTTGGAGCAAACGATCATAGTCGCAAACAATCCCTGCAAGCTCAACCGGAATAATCACCTTAGTCTTTTCAGTGATGGCTTGCTCAAGCAAGTCATAGTCCATCTCAAACGTATCTGCTTGAATATCCACCATGACAGGTGTCGCTCCTACGTGTGTGATAACACTACATGAAGCTGTATAAGTCATAGCTGGAACGATGACTTCATCCCCAGGTCCCACTTCCAAAACACGCAAAATCAACTCAAGAGCGGCTGTCGCAGAGTTGAGGCAGACAGTCTTAGGTGTCTGTGTGTATTGAGACAAGCGGCGCTCCAGTTCTTTTGTCTTCGGACCTGTTGTGATCCAACCAGAACGAAGGGTATCCGCTACTTCAGCAATTTCAGCTTCGGTAATATCGGGAGGTGAAAATGGAATATTGTAATTTGGCATTGATTTGCTCCTTTTATCTGTACTCATTTTCTCATGACTACTTTATTTTAGTACTTCAAACACGGTTTGAAACATGATTTTGATGTCTCCAAGGAAACTAAACTCTCGGAGATAGGCGAGATTATAGCGCATCTTTTCAGGAAGGACATGTTCGACATAGGCCTGGTCAACCGACAGACCTTTCTCTGTCATCTGACTGATGATGGTGTCCTCATCCTTGTAGTTGATACTGGCTGGAGAGGTGATTCCTGCTGGCAAGAGCAAGGTCGCCATCATTTCAGGACTATACTGCTCTGTGTAACGTGGCACTTCAGGACGGGTCCCTACAAAGGACATTTCGCCTTTAAGGACATTGACCAGCTGAGGTAGTTCGTCCAAACGCACACGGCGGATGAAATTTCCAACCTTGGTAATGCGACTATCGTTAGCAGAAGTCACCAGACTTCCTTTTTTATCCGCATCCGTTACCATAGTACGGAACTTCCAAATCTTGAACCGACGATTATACTGGGTCACGCGCTCTTGCTTGTAAATGACAGGTCCCTTGCTATCCAACTTGATCCAAATGCTCAAGACAAGAAAGACGGGAGAGGTCAAAAGTAGCAAAAACAGGGCCAGAACCCAGTCCAGGCAACGCTTGAAAACCAGCGAACCTTTCCTTTTAGAGACAAGCTGGTAGTAAGACTTAACCTCGCTTGATTGCATTTCCACGGGTAGGTCTTCCCATTTCAGCATGCTGTTTCTCCTTTGTTTTTATTATACTATTTGTCAACATTTTTCATTATACCACAAAATGGAAAAGGCGGTGCAAGAAATCTGTGATTTGAAGAATTTCCTTCTGGTGCTCAATGAAAATCAAAGTACAGCTTTGAGGTTGCAGATAAAGCTGACATGGTTTGAAGAGATTTTCAAAGAGTATTAGGACATGGCCCCAGCCTGCAAGCTATACATTTTGTGATAGGTTCCTCCCAAGGCCAAGAGTTCCTCATGGGTTCCACTCTCGATGATACGCCCCTTGTCCAAGACGTAGATGCAGTTGGCGTCTTGGATGGTCGAAAGGCGATGAGCAATAGCAATGGTCGTCCGACCCTGTCTCATCTTAGCTAGGGAATCTTGAACCAAACTTTCTGTTTCAGAGTCAATATTGGCTGTCGCTTCATCCAAAATCAGGATTTTAGGCTGACTGGCGACAGTTCTAGCAAAGGCAAGAAGCTGGCGTTGGCCAGTAGAAAAGCTCGAACCACGCTCAGAAACAGGTGCATCATAACCCTGCGGAAGGTCCTGAATAAAGGAATCTGCATCGACAAAGGCAGCTGCAGCCTGGACCTGATCATCACTAAGATCTTGGTACATGGCGATATTGGACTTGATAGTCCCGTGATAGAGGAAGGGATCCTGTAAGACCAAACCGATGTTTTTTCTCAGCTCTTCCTGACTGTAGTTCCTGATATCCACATCATCCAAGAGAACGTGGCCTGACTGAAATTCATAAAAACGCATGAGGACATTGATAATGGAAGATTTCCCAGAACCTGTATGACCTACAAAGGCAATGGTTTCGCCCTTGTTAACTGAAAAGGAAATATCATCCAGAATCGGATGTTTGCCATCATATGAGAAACACACATGTTCAAAACGGATATTGCCTTCTTTGACTTTAGCTTTCCCATCTTTTTGAAGAGGCTCATAGGTCGTTTCGTCAATCAAGGCAAAGACACGACCTGCAGATACCATGGACGTTTGAAGGGTTGAAAAGTTTTGCGTTACCTCAATCAGGGGATCAAAGAGACGGTTGATGTACTGGATAAAGGCATACATGGTTCCGGCCGTTATCCCGATAGACAGACCACGGTAACCAAAGTAAGCCATCAAAACGGCGTAGCCTAGGAGTTTCAGCAAACTCATGGCAGGACGCAAAAAGAGGGCATCCAAGGCTACAGATCGGTTGGCATAGACCAAGTGTTCTTGGTTGATTTCATCAAATTCTGCCTGCAGGCGCTTCTCTTGATTAAAGGCCTGGATAATCCTGATTCCCTCGATATTCTCTGCCAGCTTACTATTGATATCCGACAAGAGACTTCTGGTTTTTTCGATGATTTTCACTGACTTTTTCCGATAGAGATTGACCAAAAGGAAAATCAAGGGAAGAAAGAGCAAGACTAAAGCTGTCAAACGAAAATCCAGCACCAACATGGTATACAGGGTTGTCAGAAAGATGAAAACAGCTGAGATAAAGCTGGATAAAATTCCCGAAAACATGTCACTGATGGTCTCGGTATCATTGGTCAAACGAGAGACGATGGAACCTGCTGGCGTCTTGTCAAAATAAGACATGCCGAGTTTCTCCATATTGGCAAAGGCATCCCGACGAATATCTCTGACAATACTGTAGGAAACCCGCGCAAAGAGAAGATTGCCGATATACTGAACTAGAGTTTGTAGGATATAAAGACCATAGTAGACCAGCAAAACGGTCACAGCAAGTTGGTTGAGATTGCTGAGGTACTGGTCGATAAAGTGGGAAGCTACAAGGGGAATGACACTTTTAATGACCGTCGTCGCGAGGAGAAAACTGAGTGCCAAAAAGGTCAGGAGGCCATAGGGCTTGAGATAAGACATCAAGCGCTTCAATACAACCCATTGTTCTTTCTTATTCTGCATCTTCTTCTCCTTTCATTTCCAATTGCTGAGACTGGTAGGTTTGGGCATACCAGCCATCTAAAGCTAGCAGGTCTTCGTGTGTACCGCGTTCTATGATTTGGCCATTTTGCAGGACTAAAATCAAATCTGCATGGACGACTGCACTGAGACGATGGGCTGTGATAATGGTTGTCTTATTCTTCCGCGTCTCCTTGAGATTGTCGATAATCGCATACTCTGTCTTGGCATCCACGGCGGACAAGGAATCATCTAAAATTAAGATATCAGGGTCTAAAATCATAGCCCTACTCATAGCCAGACGTTGCTTTTGACCACCTGAGAGACTGACTCCCTTTTCACCGATCAGCGTATCAAATCCCTGAGGCATGTCCACAATATCTTTATAAACTTGAGCTAGTTTAGTCGCTTCCTCGACCGCTGAAAGGGGCAAATTAGGATTGCCGAAGCGGATATTGTCTAAGATAGAGGTCGCAAAGAGAAACTGATCTTGAGGGACATAGCCCATGAGACCACGAAGGTCTGTCAGACGATAATCACGAATATCGTGATCGTTTAGATAAATAGCTCCCTTATCCACATCGTATTCACGCAAGAGGAGCTTAATCAAGGACGTTTTCCCAGAGCCTGTCTGTCCGACCAAGCCTAGGGTTTGTCCTTTTTCTAAACTAAAGTGAATATCCGTCAGTGTCTCCTCATTTTCAAAGGCAAAGCTGTCAATAGCGTACTCCAAACGTCCATTTTCAATACCGTCCAGAGGAAACTCAGGGTCTTTTACAGGTGATTCCTGAGATAAAAGTTCCTCAATCCGTTGGTAAGAAACCTTGCCTCGCTGAGTGATATTAAAGAGGAAACCAATGGCCATAAGAGGCCAAACTAGCATATCCAAGTAGCTGATAAAGGTGACCAGATTCCCAACCGTGATTTGCCCTTTCTGAACCATCAAAGAGCCGACCAAGAGAGTTAAAACATAGGACGAACCAACAAACAAGAGAACCATGGGGTCAAAGAGACTATCGTATTTCATGGTTTGGAGATTCTTTTGGAAGGTCAATTCATTGACTGTCTGAAAGGACATCAACTCGTCCGCCTGATACCCGAAAGACTTGGTCACTTTAATACCTGATACAGACTCCTGCACCTTATTATTGAGTTCAGAAAAGGCAGCCTGTGATTCACCAAAGGCCTTGTGGGTCTTTCTCCCTAGACGACTAGTCGCATAAGCCATGAAAGGCAGGGGAAGAATAGCAACAAGAGTCATCTGCCAAGAAATGCTAAAAAGCATGGTCAGCAAAGTCACCAGCGCCGTGATGGAAGCATCCACCGCAGACATAACACCGCCGCCTGCCAGACGGGTTAAGGCATTGATATCATTTGTAGCGTGTGCCATCAGGTCTCCCGTTCGATAGGTCTGATAAAAGGCTGGAGACATTTTTGTGAAATGCTCAAATAAGCGAGACCGCATAATCTGCCCCAAACGGTAGGAGGTTCCGAGGATATACATACGCCAAACATAGCGCAGATAATACATCCCAAAGGCTGCAAGGAGCAAGTAAAATAGGTCAAGAAGAAGGTCCTGCTGGGTTAATTGCTCCGATGTGATGGCATCAATGACCCGCCCCATAACCATAGGGGGAATGAGATTGAGGACGGAAACCAAGACCAGAGCCACAATCCCGACTAAATAACGGCGTTTTTCTAACTTGAAAAACCACCAAAGTTTTTGAATAATGGACATAACATCCCTTTCTGATTGCAAATAGAAACCTGAGGCCAAGACCCCAGGTTTTTCTTATTCATAGGTTACAACTGTGACGGCACCCTTGTCATACTCAGCGATAAAGATATTGGCCACATTGTCATGTCCTTGTTTGCTTAGATTATCAAGCAGCCACTCTTCGCTACGGCCAATCGATTCCAAAACATCGACTTGGATCACACCGTCAGTCACAACTGGATACTTAGGATTTTCATCTCCTATTTGGACCACGATGAGTTGGCCATTTTGCTCCTGCACAGCGCATTTGACCTGTTTCATCTGGAAAATCCCTTGGCTACGAAGTTTGAGAGCAACTTCTGCTGCAGACAAACCAACTGAACGACAGGCTTCTGGGTCAATCTGCCCATTTTTGATAAGGAGAGTTGGTTTTCCATCAATCAAGCGTTTGACAAAACGAACATTGTTATTGAGCCACTTGAGGGTCAAGACCAAAATCGTCCACATCATCAAAATCACTGCGTACTGCAGAATACTGATTGAACTATTGTAAATCACCCCACCGATGATACCACCAAGAACATAGTTCTGAATTTGGTCTATAGCAGAGTTAGGTGCTAGATTCCCCTTTCCTGTCACATTAATAACAAAAACAAGAGAGAAAAGACCCAGGGCCAGTTTGATTAAAATTTCCATATAATTGAGTGTCATTTGTTTACCTCCACCAATTCAATAGCGTCTGTTTGATGCAATTCTAATTTCTCTAAAAGATACTTGTCTGGTTGGCTCCCGTTCATGGCACGATAGAAATTTGAACCTACCTTGATAAGTGCTCCATCAGTGTCGGCAGAAGTATTGACATAAACTTCTGATTTATCCACCCCCAAGTCTTTGGAAACAACCTCTATGAAATGAAGGGAAGTTTGAAATTGGTTGTTAGAGGCTTGATTGGTCTGGTATTTTGAGATTGTCACCAAAAGCATGGCCACCAAGGTCAAGGCCAAAATCATGACCAATTCCCGAAACTTAGTCCCCTTTTTATCTCGATAGGCTTTAAAAGCAAAAAATCCTGTGATAGCTAGGAGAACAATTCCAAAGCCAATCATGATGCCATTTTGCTGACTGATTTGGCTAAGTACATAGTCATATGAGTAAAATTTCATTTATTTTCACTCCCTTTCATAAAATCATTCTTAATTATAAACGAAAGAGAGTGATTTTTCAAGCCATACGTTGGGGAAATAGACCTTTTTTTGGTATAATAAAATCTATAATCTGAATGAAAAAGGTAACTTTATGAAACTTATCTCATGGAATATTGATTCCCTAAACGCTGCCCTAACTAGTGACTCAGCTCGTGCCAAATTGTCCCAAGAAGTCCTACAAACCTTGGTCGCTGAAAATGCTGATATCATCGCTATCCAAGAAACCAAGCTTTCTGCCAAGGGTCCTACAAAGAAACACTTGGAAATTTTAGAGGAACTCTTCCCAGGTTACGAAAACACGTGGCGCTCTTCCCAAGAACCTGCCCGTAAAGGCTATGCTGGAACCATGTTCCTCTATAAGAAAGAACTTACGCCTACTATCAGCTTCCCAGAAATCGGTGCCCCTTCTACCATGGACTTGGAAGGCCGTATCATCACTCTAGAATTTGATGAATTTTTCGTAACCCAAGTTTACACTCCAAACGCTGGCGACGGTCTCAAACGCTTGGAAGAACGTCAAGTCTGGGATGTCAAATATGCGGAGTATTTGGCTGAACTAGACAAAGAAAAACCAGTCCTTGCGACCGGTGACTACAACGTGGCTCACAAGGAAATCGACCTTGCAAATCCTGCCAGCAATCGCCGTTCACCTGGTTTTACAGACGAGGAGCGTGCTGGATTTACCAACCTTTTGGCAACTGGATTTACTGACACCTTCCGCCATCTTCACGGCGATATCCCAGAGCGCTACACTTGGTGGGCACAACGCAGCAAGACTTCTAAAATCAACAATACAGGCTGGAGAATCGACTACTGGCTCACTAGCAACCGCGTGGCTGACAAGGTGACCAAGTCTGACATGATTGACTCGGGTGCGCGTCAAGACCATACGCCGATTGTATTGGAAATTGAACTCTAAGGAGAAAGCTAATGGACTATCAAGCTGTCATTCCTGAATTTGTAGTATCTGACCTCGAAAAGTCACGCCACTTCTACTGCGACTTGCTGGGATTTTCTGTCGAATACGAGCGTCCAGAGGAGAAATTTCTCTTCCTCTCGCTTGAAGACTGCCAACTTATGCTAGAAGAAGGCAGCACAGAAGAATTAGCCCAACTAACCTATCCTTTCGGGCGCGGTGTCAATATTTCCTTTGGTATTGAAGATGTCCCTCAGCTCCACCAAAAACTGCTGGAAGCTGACCATCCTATCCATCGTCCGCTGACAAAAAGAGAATTTCGAGTGGGAGATAGCTTTATTTACCCTCATGAATTTGCGATTTTGGATCCAGATGGTTATTTTCTAAGATTTAGCGAATAGAATAATCGAAGTCTACAATACTATCTAGCCTTGTAGGCTTTTTCGTTCGCTTTTATGATCTATTTGCTAACAAAATATTTGATTTATAAAGCTAATTGGTGTAAAATAAAAACATTGGCAGTAGCCTATTTAAAATTGAATATCATTTTACTTGTTTATGTCGTGAATTGGCACGACGTTTCTACAAGGTGCCGGAACACCTAACAATGAGTATGTCAGCTGAAGGTATGGTTTTGGCCATGCCTATTTTGGGGACTTACTTAGGGGATTAAGTAGGTCCTTTTTGTATATTTTTGTTAAAGCACGCCTTTAAGTGTAAACTAAATTTTTTTAATATTTCCCTTAATTAGTGCGGACGGGAGGTGAAATTATCCTGTGGATAATTTCAGGAATCCAGGGAATTTCATCCCTAATTTTTGAGCCCCTAGCTCTTTCATTTCTAGGCTTAGGCTAAAATAGTTCCCCGAACTATTTTACTCTCAAAAATCCCGTCATAGACAATAACAAGATTATTGTCTATGATACCACTACGGCGGGAAATGTTTGATAAAACTCGCTTCGCTCGTACTAGTTTTATCAAATATATAGTACTAGCAAACTGGTTCACTATAGAAATATTTAACCAACAAGTAAACTGGCTTTTAGACTTTAGGAGGTCTTATGAAATTATTAGAAGAGCGCATCCTTGAGGATGGGCATATCTTGGAGGACAATATCCTCAAGGTGGATTCCTTTCTAACCCACCAAGTTGACTTTAGCTTGATGCGAGAGATTGGTAAGGTATTTGCGGAAAAATTCGCTGCTGCTGGCATTACCAAGGTCGTAACCATTGAAGCGTCAGGCATTGCCCCAGCCGTTTTTACAGCTGAAGCCTTGAACGTTCCCATGATTTTCGCCAAGAAAGCTAAAAACATCACCATGAATGAAGGAATCTTAACTGCAGAAGTCTACTCCTTTACCAAGCAGGTGACCAGCACCGTTTCCATCGCTGGAAAATTCCTTTCACCAGAGGACAAGGTCTTGATTATCGATGATTTCCTAGCAAATGGACAAGCTGCCAAAGGCTTGATCCAAATCATCGAACAAGCCGGAGCAAAAGTTGAAGCGATTGGTATCGTGATTGAAAAATCTTTCCAAGATGGTCGTGATTTGCTTGAAAAAGCAGGATATCCAGTCCTATCACTGGCTCGCTTGGATCGTTTCGAAAATGGTCAGGTCGTATTTAAGGAGGCAGATCTCTAATGCAAAAACAAGAAAAACATTCACAAGCAGCTGTTCTTGGCTTGCAGCACTTACTAGCCATGTACTCAGGTTCTATCCTGGTTCCTATCATGATTGCGACAGCTCTTGGCTATTCAGCTGAGCAGTTGACCTACCTAATCTCCACAGATATCTTCATGTGTGGGGTGGCCACCTTCCTCCAACTCCAACTCAACAAATACTTTGGGATTGGACTACCAGTCGTTCTCGGGGTTGCCTTCCAATCCGTCGCTCCTTTAATTATGATTGGGCAGAGCCACGGTAGCGGGGCTATGTTTGGTGCCCTTATCGTTTCAGGGATTTATGTGGTTCTGATTTCAGGCATTTTCTCAAAAGTTGCCAATCTCTTCCCATCTATCGTAACAGGCTCTGTCATTACCACGATTGGTTTAACCTTGATTCCTGTCGCTATTGGAAATATGGGAAATAACGTTCCAGAGCCAACTGGTCAAAGTCTCTTGCTTGCAGCTATCACTGTTCTAATCATCCTCTTGATCAACATCTTTACCAAAGGATTTATCAAGTCTATCTCCATTTTGATTGGGTTGGTTGTTGGAACTGCCATTGCTGCTACCATGGGCTTGGTTGATTTCTCCCCTGTTGCAGCAGCACCGCTTGTCCATGTCCCAACTCCCCTCTACTTTGGGGTGCCAACCTTTGAAATCTCCTCTATTGTCATGATGTGTATCATCGCAACGGTGTCTATGGTTGAATCGACTGGTGTTTACCTAGCCTTGTCTGATATCACGAAAGACCCAATCGACAGCACGCGCCTGCGCAACGGTTACCGTGCAGAAGGTTTAGCCGTCCTTCTCGGAGGAATTTTTAACACCTTCCCTTATACAGGATTTTCACAAAACGTTGGGTTGGTTAAATTGTCAGGTATCAAGACTCGCCTGCCAATCTACTACGCGGCTGGTTTCCTAGTCCTCCTTGGACTCCTTCCTAAGTTTGGTGCCCTAGCTCAAATCATTCCGAGTCCTGTCCTTGGAGGGGCCATGCTGGTGATGTTTGGCTTTGTTTCCCTTCAAGGGGTGCAAATCCTCGCCCGCGTTGATTTTGCTAACAATGAACATAACTTCCTTATCGCAGCTGTCTCCATCGCTGCAGGTGTCGGACTCAATAATAGTAATCTCTTTGTCAGCATGCCAACAGCCTTCCAAATGTTCTTCTCAAATGGAATCGTCGTAGCCAGCATACTGGCCATTGTCCTCAATGCAGTATTAAACCGGAAGAAGAAATAAGAAAAAGAGGTGCGAGCCTCTTTTTTGTTTACAAATATAATCAATCCCAATTTCCATCTAATATTTCTTTTATAAACTTTTTAGGCATCCAAAAGGAGTGTTTTGTAATCCTACGTCCATCTGGAAGTTCATCCGTATCAGATAATGAACCTTTCCCAACAAATTTTCCTTTTTCAATTTCATAATAAGTATTTGTAGCGTGTAATTTCGTAAATAGGATTCCGTTTATCTTACTTTGAGGGAAATTGGTTGAAACTTTATTACCATTTTGAGTTAATTTGACTCCATCAGAAATAATTTGTCTAGTTTCCTGCCACACTCTTTGTATTTCTTCTAATTGTCTATCCTGAAATCCCCAAAACTTGATAGAATCTAATACAAATAGCTTAGGTTCAATTTCCTTAAAAATAACGAAGAGGAATCGTTTATTGTAAATTTCATTATAAACATGTGATGATTCCCAACTATCATTTGCTGCTAGTTCTTTAAAACAATAAGTTTTAAACGGGGAGTCTTCCTTAGGTAAATTATTCTTATCTACTCGAATAACTCTCAAATTCATGTTTGCTTTTTGAAATTCTTTTGTCTTATCTAAATCCCCTGTTAAGCCTAAAATTTTTCTAATCAGAGTACTATTCTTACCTTTTGCTTTGGGATTCACTTCAAATCTATCATATAACTCTTGTTCAGAGAAACCTTTGTAGGAGAGAATCTTCTCTGCAATAACCTCAGTAAATGATTTTTTCTCACCCTTAAAATTAGCCAGGACACTTTCTTGATCTGATTGATTAAAGATTTTATGATTAATCAGATAGGTCATATAACTTGATTTTAATTCCCAAGCTCTTTGTTTTGCTAATTCATAACTAAAAGGTTGTTGTCTTAAATCCTTTCCTTTACCTGCCCCTTTTGTACAAGTTGATAAATAGTTCCCATCTGATTCTGATAATTCATGTGCCCTTCCATTTTTGATTTTATCTGTAATCTTCTTATAGTCTTCAAGGATAACTGCCATATCCTCCTCAAACCATTCATATAAAAATATTTTTTCAATGACATAGTCCTTCATTGTTTGATTAGGAATTAAGCCATTGTAAAACAATAATAAAATCTTTGCGCATTTTTTCCATAAGTGGGTGGAGTAAAAATCCTCTAAATTTTCCTCCATATAGTTTAGTATTGTTAATACAAGTCGTTCTTTGGCACTAAGTGTCCCATTTTTGTTTACCTTAAAAGGAGTAACTTTTAGTTCTACACCAATTTTTTCAAAGTCAGCTTCTGAATCACTATTTGGCTGATAACCATAGAAATATTTTTCAATATAATTTCCATACTGTCCTTTTGACTTCATACTAATTGCTTTATCTTGGACCTCAGAGACTACTCTATCATTATAATCGTCATATGATTTATAAAGCGAACGATTATACTCTTCCATAACATCGGAAAATTTTCTATCTAATAGTTTGTGAGAATATTCAATAACACTATCGATATCTTCATCGTTATAGTTAAATAAGTTTTGATCCATTTTCTTCTCCTATCTTTTATATTATATCAAATTAAACTAAAGCAAGCATTAATACTTGATCAATTATCGAAAATAGTATATAATGGATTAAACTGTAAAATATTAAGGAGAAAAGATGAAAGTTCTCGAACTATTTGCTGGAGTTGGCGGTTTTCGCATAGGATTAGAAAATGCCGATAAGCAACTCTTTAAAACAAAATGGGCAAACCAATGGGAACCATCTCGTAAATCTCAAGATGCATTTGAGGTCTATGATTATCACTTCCCCAATAGCGAAAACATCAATATTAGTATTTCTGATATAACAGACGAACAATTCTCCAAAATGGATGCCGATATGATTGTCGGTGGTTTTCCTTGCCAAGATTACTCAGTTGCGCGTAGCAAGAAAGATGAAAAAGGAATTGAAGGGAAAAAAGGAGTTTTATTTTGGGAGATTATTAGAGCAACGGAAATAATTAAGCCAAAATATTTAATCCTAGAAAATGTAGATAGACTTTTAAAAGCACCTTCAAAACAAAGAGGACGTGATTTTGCAATTATGCTCACAGCTTTTAATAATCTTGGATATTCTGTAGAGTGGAGAGTTATTAATGCTGCTGATTACGGAAGAAGCCAACGAAGACGCCGTGTATTCTTTTTCGTATATCGAAATGATACTGTATTTGCAAAAAAGATTGATAATCTTTACGAAAAAAAGGAAGAAATTTTTGAAGATAATAGGTATGATGACTATATTTTCAATCAAGGCCTATTTGCAAAACAATTTCCTATTAAACCTATAGCAGTTAAAAATCGCCATGTGTTTTATGAGTTACCAAATGATATAGTTGAAGTTTCAGATACTTTTACTGGTACCGTTTGGAATACAGGAATTATGAGACATGGAAAATACTATTCTATTGATACAGAACCTAATTACAATGGCAACCCTATCACTCTAGGAGAAATTCTTCAAGATGAAGAGGAGGTCCCAGAGAAATATTTCATTACAGATCCAGCAAAATTGGAAAAATTCCAATTCTTACGAGGTCCTAAACGAATAGAACGTACTTCTGCCACTGGACATACTTATATCTATTCTGAAGGAGGTATGGCTCCTTATGACGATTTAAATTTACCTGGTCGAACAATGTTAACTTCTGAAGGTACCGTCAATCGTTCTACCCATTTTCTTAAAGTTAATGGCAAATACCGTCTTATAACTCCAGTTGAAGCAGAACGCCTTCAAGATTTTCCAGATAATTGGACAGCTAAAAAGAAATTGTCAGATGGATCTATTGTCAACGTTTCTGATAAAATGAGAATGTTCTTTATGGGAAATGCTTTAGTTACTGAGATTGTAAAAGAAATTGCTAAGTTTATTAAAGAAATTGATTGATTTATCTGAAACAAAAAAGAGGTGCGAGCCTCTTTTTTGTTTCTCTATATCCTTACCTGTCTGTCTTCTGACCGCTGGCCTGTGACAAACATGGTAAAGGTTGCTTTGCAGACATTTCTGCCTTCTTGATTGGTAATATCCACATCCACGACACAGGTTGTGCGTCCATGATGGACACATTCTCCTTTAATGGTCAGCACATCGTCGAGTTTTCCTGCCTTGAGGTAGTTGATAGAGGACTGGAGCGTCACTCCATCAAGCCCCAGCGAGATAACCACCAAACCACTAATCTGGTCACAAAGAGTGAAGAGATAGCCACCATGGGCATTGCCATAGTAGTTGAGCGACGAGTCCACCACTTTGGTCGTCACCACAACATGACCATCTCTCATTTGTTCAATTTCGTAATTTTCAAAGGCAGATATAGCGTCAAAATGAAAATCTTTCATCGTTTCCTCCTGATTGTTCAAACGACACTATGATACTACTTTTTATAGGACTGCGCAAGGAGAAAGATCCTAGTTTGGCAAAATTCCGACCTGTTCTACAAAGCGCATAAAGGCTGCCTGTCCTTGTTTCGTCTGCTTGTAAACCCCCGCGTCCTCCAAAACACGCGCAAAGATAGCACCTACAGAGTCCTTGACAATTTCAAGGGCTTTTTCTTTATCTGCTAGTTCCGGATGTTGAGCTTTGAGCTGGTCTGCCCATTCCTGATGATAAGAGGCAACTGCTTCATCATCTCCTACAAGATAGCTGGCAACTTGCTCCACTTCTGCTTTCAGACGTGGTGGCAATATAGCCAAGCCCATGACCTCAATCAAGCCGATATTTTCTTTCTTGATATGTTGGACATCCTTGTGGGGATGATAGATACCATCAGGATGCTCTGCCGATGTCTGATTATCCCGCAAGACCAAGTCCAACTCAAACTGTCCATCGCGTTTACGAGCAATCGGTGTGATGGTGTGATGCGGTGTCCCGTCTGTCTCTGCCAAAATCTGTACTTCAGGATCTGAATACTGGCGCCATTCCTGCAAAATCTTATCAGCCAAGTTGATCAAATCCTCTTTGGAATCCGAAGTCAAACGTAGCACTGACATAGGCCACTTGACAATCCCAGCCTTGACCTGCTCAAATCCAGTAAATCGGAAAGTCTTTTGCAAGGGAGCCAATTCCATAGGAAACACGTGACGGCCTCCTTGATAGTGGTCATGGGTGAGAATAGAGCCTCCCACGATTGGCAGGTCGGCATTAGAGCCTGCAAAATAGCCAGGAAACTGCTCTACAATAGCCAGCAGACGCTCAAAGCTCTGACGACTGATAGCCATGGGGCGATGCTGGCCGTCTAAGAAAATACAGTGCTCATTAAAATAAGCATAGGGCGAATACTGGAAGCCCCACTCCTGACCCGCCATTTCAAAACGGATAATGCGGTGATTGCTTCGAGCTGGATGGTTAACCCGACCATGGTAGCCTTCGTTCTCTAGACAGAGTTGACACTGGGGATAATTGCTAGCTTGCACCAACTTGGCTGCCGCAATCTCCTTTGGATCCTTTTCAGGCTTAGAGAGGTTGATGGTAATCTCAAGCTCTCCGTAATCAGACGGTACACGGTAAGCAATATTTTTAGCAATGGCCTTGAGCTTGATATAGTCATTTTTCTGACTGAGTTGGTAAAAATCTGCTATTGCCTGTTCGGGAGATTGGGCGTAAGTTGCCCAGAAGTCATGATTGACCTGACTTGGACAAGGGGTCACCAAGTCCATCAGTTCAGCACCGAGGATTTCACGCGCAGTCTGACTGTCCTCAATCGTCTCTAATCGAACCGCCTCCTCGACAAGCTGGTCCTTGAGGTCAATCACTTTATCCAGATCAGTCTCAACTTCCAAAACACCTTCACCCACTCGCGCCAAGACACGATTGGTCAGGTAGATTCGATCCATTTCCTCAAATGAACTTTCAGCAATAACATGTGTTACAAATTTATCTACTAAGGTCACTATAAAGCCTCCTTTTAACTAGTCAAGGACGCGAGTGCCACCTGCAACTTCAGCGATATAGAAGCTTGGAGCGTATCCAACTACTTCCTCGTAGCGCTTGCCTACAGCTTCCTTAAAGGCCTCAACAGCATTTTTTTGCACCAAGGCAATGGCACAGCCACCAAAACCTGCTCCTGTCATACGAGCACCCAGAACACCTTCTTGATCCCAAGCTGTATGAACGAGGGTATCCAATTCTAGACCAGTTACTTCATAGTCATGTTCTAGAGAAACGTGTGACGCATTCATCAAGCGACCAAATGTTTCCAAATCACCTGCTTGAAGGGCTGCTTGAGCTTTAAGGGTACGTTGGTTTTCAAGCACTGCATGGCGAGCACGTTTTAAACGATTTTCGTCTTTAATCAGATAGCTGTATTGGTCAAAGGCCCACTCATCCAATTCACCCAAGGTTTGAATATCTAAGACAACTTGCAATTCCTCCACTGCTTTTTCACACTCAGCACGGCGTTCATTGTACTTAGAGTCCGCCAGTTCACGGCGTTTATTGGTGTTCATGATAACAACGACATTGTCCTTCAAATCAAGTGGCACCAAGTCGTACTCCAAAGTATTGGTATCTAGGTAAATAGCACGTTGGTCAGCCCCCATACCGATAGCAAACTGGTCCATGATACCAGAGTTGACTCCGATAAAGTTATTCTCAGTTTGTTTTCCAATTTTAACCAAATCCAAACGGTCTAGTTTTAAATCAAAGAGATGCTCTGCCACAACACCAGTCAAGAGTTCCAAGGATGCTGATGAAGACAAGCCAGCACCATTTGGGATATTCCCATAAACATAAAAATCAAAACCCTTGTCAATGACATGGCCAGCTTCTTGCAAGAAATGGAGAACCCCTTTTGGATAGTTGGTCCAGTTGTGCTCTTTTTCAAATTTGAGGTCAGCAAGAGGCACTTCGATGATACCATTGTCCTCAAAGTTGGCTGAGTAGAAGCGCAAAACTTGGTCGTCACGTTTGCGAGCTGCCCCATAAGTTCCCAAGGAAATAGCTGCTGGGAAAACATGTCCACCATTGTAATCCGTGTGTTCACCAATCAAATTGATACGGCCTGGTGAAAAGAAAGTTTGATCTGCTTCTTGACCAAAAACGGCAAGAAAGTCTTTGCGAAGGGCTTCAGCAGTAAGATGTTGTGTCATATGATTTCTCCTTTGACTGTCCGTTAAGTCATACTCTTCGAAAATCAAATTCAAACCACGTCAGCTTCACCTTGCCGTACTAAAGTACAGCCTGCGGCTAGCTTCCTAGTTTGCTTTTTGATTTTCATTGAGTATCATCTTAACGTGTAATCGTTTTCTTCTATTGTATCCAAGGGATTTACCAAGGTCAATCCTTTTTACTAAACTTTTACTAAACTATCAGTAAAAGGCAGAAAAATATGATATACTAACCTAAAAGGAGGAGGATTTATGGCTACCTTAAAAGACATTGCACAGCTAGCCTCTGTCTCCATCGCGACCGTATCTCGTGTCCTCAATCGCGACCAGAGTCTATCTGTTACAGAAGAAACCAGACACCGTATTTTAACTGTCGCTGAAGAGCTGGGCTATACTAAGCACCTCAAGACAGGCGAATCCCACAAACCCAAGCAAAAGATTGCCATTATCCAATGGGTCAGTGAACAAGGGGAATTGGACGATCTCTACTACTACCAGATTCGCCTAGGCATAGAAAAAAGAGCCCAAGAGTTGGACTATGATATCCTGCGCTATTTTAATGACCATCCTTTTACCCTCAGCGAGGAAGTGATTGGCATTCTCTGCATCGGAAAGTTCAGCCGAGCTCAGATTTCTGCCTTTGAAGAATACCAAAAACCTTTAGTCTTTATAGACAGCGACACCCTCTCACTAGGTCATACCTGTATTATCACTGACTTTTACACTGCTGTGAAACAAGTTGTAGACCATTTCCTCAGTCAGGGTATGAACCGTATCGGAATTCTCACAGGTCTTGAGGAAACAACCGACCAGGAAGAAATTATCCAGGATAAGCGGCTAGAAAATTTCAAAGACATTAGCCAAGCAAATGGTATCTACCATGAAGAACTGGTCTTTCAGGGGAGCTTTACTGCCCAGTCTGGCTATGACTTGATGAAGGAGGCCATTCACAAGCTAGGAGAACAACTCCCACCAGCCTTTTTCGCAGCCAGCGATAGTTTAGCCATCGGTGCCCTCCGTGCCTTTCAAGAAGCTGGAATTAGCCTACCAGACCGCGTCAGCCTCATTTCTTTTAACGACACCAGCCTGACTAAGCAGGTCTATCCTCCCCTTTCTAGCATCACTGTCTATACCGAAGAAATGGGCCGAGCAGGGATGGATATTCTTAACAAGGAAGTTCTACACGGTCGCAAAATACCTAGCCTAACCATGCTGGGCACCAGACTGACATTGAGAGAAAGTACACGGAATGAATAGAATATCAAAACGACCTCTTATTGAGGTCGTCTTTTCTAATGATGATGCCCATGCTTCTGCTCTAACTCTCTCACCTTCCGCCTATGTTGCGCATGATTACTTTGACTGCTATCCACTTCAATAGTGATATTCTGCACGCCTCTTTCTTCTAAACATTGACGCACCACTTCTTTGGTCCCCATCATCTGCTCCCAGTCCTTGATACAAATGTGAACAATAGCATTGTTCTCTAGACCGTCCATGGACCAAATGCTAAGTTGATTGACACTGTTGACATTGGGTAGAGCCTCTATATCCTTTTCCAAATCACTTGTCTCGACTCCTTCTGGCACAGCATCTAGGAAAATCTTGAGTGCGCTCCAAAAGCGAGGAATGGCTTTCGACAGAATAAAGATGGAAATAACCAGAGATAAAAGCGGATCGAGGATATACCAATCTGTAAATCGAAGGATAATCGCCATTAGAATGACAGCCAACCAACCAAGACTATCTTCCAAAAAATGCAAGCTAAGAATTGACTCGTTCTTTGTCTTTCCTTTACGGACTACTAGACTAGCTAGCACATTAATAGCCACTGCAATGATTCCCAGCCATAGGATACCATTTTCATTAACGGGTTGAGGGTGAACGATCTTTGTGATATTTTCCAAGATCACTAGGACAGACCCTATCATAAGAATCACAGCCGTTAGCATGGCCCCTAAAAGACTAAAACGTTTGTAACCCAAGGTGTACTGTCTATCTTCTTCACGGTTTGAAGTTGTTTCTAAAAGGGCTGAGATGCCAATGGCTAGAGCATCTCCCAAGTCATGAACAGAATCAGCAAGAACGGCACTCGAACCAAAGATTCCTCCTGCGATAAACTCAACAATCGCATAGCTTAAATTTAAGAAAAAAGCTAACCAGATAGATGTTTTAGAACTCATTTCTCTCCCTCCTTTGGTATAATGGGTATATACATACTTCTTTCATTTGTATTATCTAATAAAATCCAAAGAAAGGATAGAAGCAAACTGTCAGTCCTATTCAGTTCTGAACAGTTTGTCTCAAGTGTCTATATGCCAAAAAGAGACCGTCGAGTCAGCAAGACGAAAAAAGCCATCTATCAAGCTTTTTTACAACTTTTGAACGACAAGGGCTATGATGCCACTACTGTTCAGGATATCATTGACCTAGCAGATGTTGGACGTTCTACTTTTTACTGTCACTATGAAAGCAAGGAACTCCTTTTAGATGAGCTCTGTCGCTACCTCTTTCATCATCTCTTTGAAAGGGAAGGACACTTTACTACCGAGGACTACCTCGCACATATCTTTTTACATTTTCAGAAAAACCAGGACCATGTCACCAGTCTCCTTTTTTCTAAAAACGACTACTTCCTCCGCCAACTACACAAGGAACTCGAACACCACGTTTATCCCATGGTGGCGGGTGACTTGCAAGAGGCCTATCCAAACATTCCGGCCTCCTACCTCCAGCATTTTGTTGTGACGAACTTTATCGAGACCCTAACTTGGTGGCTAAAAAAAGGAAAATCTTATACCGAAGACCAAGTGGTGAGATTTTACCTTGATGTAATGGAGATGACCTCTACAACTCCACTTGATAACTAATCCTGTAACTCAGAAAGGAGCCAACTATGTTAACTTCGATGATTCTAGGAATACTAACAATTGTACTAGCTCTCGCCTTCTCATTGCTTCACCTTGCTGCTGCTTTTTCAGCCATAAAACAAAAAAACTACTGTCTAGGAAATAAATGCATTTTGGTCGGCAGCTGCATCACCTCTCTGGCTCTCGCTATCTTTTACTTCGTTCCGCTTGCAACCATTCTTCTATGGATTGTGGGCTCGAGTATCGTCTGCTATGGAGCCTACTGGAACGGCCAACAGAAAGAAAGTCAACATATCTCGCACCACATCGTTCGTATAACGAGCGCTATTATCATTACGGTATTATTCATTTTGCTCTAACACAAAAAGGATCATCTGATCCTTTTTTACTTTTTAAGCACTCTTTGCAGCCTTACTCCACTGATACTACCCAACTAGACTATTGATCAAGTAAATCAGGTATTTCCCTTGGATTTGCAGGCTTTCTCCCCACCAGAGATAGATAGAAAAGACATTGGTAGCTGCCCAGAATATCCATTGCTCACGGTAAACAGCTGTCATGAGGATTTGCCCAACCCCATTGGTCGCATCAGTGATGGAATCGCGATAAGGACGATTGGCTCCGATAGACTGATAAATGAACCCAAATACCAACCACCAAAGAATACTAATGGAAAGATACTTGGTCCAACCCTTGCCGTCCAGTTTACGCGCGACAAACTCCTGCTTTTCCTTTTTAAACTGCGCCTGGTAGATCCACACTAGAAGTCCAATTGGCTGCATAATTGTAAAATAGAGAGTTGTTAAAACCTCACCATAGAAGCCTTTTTGAAGGGCAAGCACCAGATAAATGATGGAATTAATCAAACCAAATAGGTAGTTACTAGCACGACCTTCAGCTTCTCAAAGAGTAGAAAAAAGGTTAGTAAGGCTTGAGAGATGAATCATTTTAAAGGCAAACAATTCCAACAAGACGTCATCATTGTCGCTGTTGGTTATTACCTACGTTACAATCTGAGCTATCGTGAAGTTCAGGAATTGCTTTATGACCGTGGAATAAATGTTTGTCACACTACGATTTATCGGTGGGTTCAAGAATACAGTAAAATCCTCTATCATCTCTGGAAAAAGAAAATTAAACAGTCCTTCTATTCGTGGAAAATGGATGAAACCTATATCAAAATTAAGGGGCGTTGGCATTATCTCTATCGAGCGATTGATGCGGACGGTTTAACATTGGATATCTGGTTACGAAAGAAACGTCGAGCAGACGATAACAGCTATAAGTTAGAAGATACCGCCTATCAAGAAGATAAAGCACGCAAAGCAGAAACCGAAGATAAGCTAGCTATTGAAGCAATGAAAAGCAAGTACACCACGCTATAGCTAGAAAATATGTTGCTAAGTCCGTTTGAAATGCAAGATACAAAAATCATGGCAGGATTGCAAGTCCATGTTTACCCCCTCTATGACGAACTGAAAGAATTAAGAGGGCTAAATAGTGTTAAAGACCACTTGTCTTATGTTACCAGCAGACGTGAAGAATATTCTAAGCATAATATCGCACGCTACCTCAAAAAAGCCATTGAACAATATCTACCAACGGTTAAAAGGCAGGACTTAAACCATGAGTGAAGACTAAAAAACGATCAAAGAGCTGGCGGATGAGTTGAGTGTTACAAAACAAAATATTCAATATCACTACCAAAGGTTACCAAAAGAATTACAGCTTAAAAGTTCCAATGGGTCTAATCTAATAAATTCTAAAGCAGAAAAAATAATTTTAGGTAAAGTAGAAAGTAGTAGCAAATCAAATACCAAAGACCAACAAATAAGTAGCAAAGACCAACAAATAGAAAAACTAACTAATTTGTTAGACCAGTAACAACGATTAGCCTTGCAAGATAAAAAGTTGCTAGAAGAATACAAGGCGGAAAATGATAACTTAAAAGCCCTCAAAATGCCCTCACAGGAAACAGAATTCAAACACTTAGACAATCAATATAAAGATGAAGTGAACGCTCTTAAAGAGAAGTTGGAAAATTTGCAGGAACAAATCAAAGATCAAAAAAGGATAGAAGAACAAGAAAAACCAATAAAATGGTGAGGACTATGGCGAAAATAGATGATTCAGTTAAAAAGAAAGTTCCAGAATTGCGATTTAAAGTATTCACGGATGAATAGGAACAGCGTAAGTTGGGAGACGAAGTTCGAATAGTGATGGGACAGCCTCCTAATTCAGAAAATTATACTGATGATCCTAATGGACGCTAAAAATGCGAAGACCTATGAAGACCTATTTTGTATTAGTCAAACAAAAAATCCAAAAGAAATGGTATATGATTATGACCATGAAACAAAGTAAAATCAAACCGAGTGATCTGAGGAAGCACCCGATGATCATGAAACGTTATTAAACACAAAAGTCACCCATGTGAGTTCTTGCCAGAAGCTGAAGTTAATCCTTCAACCTGGAAAACCCGCAGAGGTGACTTTTTCTATACATCTCGATTTTTCTGGCAATAATCATTAACCGATAAATATGTCTGTGAATCACCCAGCGACTCCGCTATGTCCATAATCCGCGGTGGTAGTAATCCCACTCGCTGGACAAGTTCGTGATTGCTGAACAATTCCCGTGGACTGCCGGCGAAGCCAAACTTCCCGTGTTCCATAACATACACCGACTCAAACTCGGCGGCGACCCAATCCATGTCATGGGTGATGGTCACAACTTGGTGGCCCGAATCAGCCAACTGATGGAAAATTGCGGTCAACTTGCGCCGGCTTTCCCAATCAAGCGACATCATCGGCTCATCAAATAAATAAATCGCCGGATCCACTGCCAAAACTGTGGCAACGCTCAACAGCTTGCGTTCCGACAATGACAGGTCATATGGACTTTCAGCTGTTTTATCATCCAAGCCAACTCTTTTTAGAGCCGCTAAAGCCCGCCTCGTAATCGTGTCGTGGTCATCCATGACCTGCGCGACATTCCACTCCACCTCTCGTTGAACGGTCGGGTTGAAAAGCTGATCGTCAGGATTCTGAAAAGTAATCCCAACCTTCAGTAACTTTTCGACTGGTTTAAGATCATTAAAATTTTCTCCATCGATCTTAATCACACCGGTTTGTGGTGTCAGCAAACCCGTCAACAATTTGAAGAGCGTTGATTTGCCGGCACCATTTTGGCCGACAATCGCCACCATCGGATCGGCGAAGTGTTTGTCTTCAACATCCAAGCTAAAGGACCGTTCCGGATAAGTGAACGTCAGGTGACTCAGTTCAATTGTGGACATAACGAACCTCCTTCAGATCAGCGTAATTCACCGGATACCGGCCATCAGCCAAGTGCCAATCCATTTTTTGAGCAAGTTGCTGGATTGTCGGGGCTGGAATCTGCCAGTCAGCTGCCAAATGATTAAACACCTCACCCGGCCTGCCCTGGGCTACCATTTGTCCCTCGTGCAGCACCCACACAACGTCGGCGACTTCGCACAAATCGTCAATTTCACTGGTGACAATGAAGACAGTCGTCTCTTTGACTTGGGCCAGCCATTGGAAAAATTGCCGGCGGCCAAGGGGATCCATCTCACTGGTCGGATCATCCATAATCAAAACAGCCGGATTAGCCACAATCGCCGTGGCAATTGCCAACCGCTGGATCTGACCACCGGAAAGGCTCTCGGGACGCAAATTCAGCTGTTCAATCAGCCCCATTTGCGTGGCAACTTCTTCAACCCGTTTTTGAATCAGTCCTTCAGCCATTCCCTGATTAATCAAGTCAAAGGCGATTTCATCGGCAACCGTGTCTGCCAACCCGCTTAGTTGGCCAGCTGGATTTTGCAGTACAACTCCATTCATGGCATTATAAACGGGCCAATTGTCAGACACTCGCTGGCCAAACATGTGCCAATCGCCCTCAATCTCAGCAGACACAATTTTGGGAATGACCCCTGCCAGCACACGGCACAAAGTCGATTTGCCGGAGTGGCTATTCCCGATAATCCCAACCACCTGGCCGGTATGAACCTCCGCGTTAATCTGACGCAGTTGTGGTTGCTCAGTACCCGGATAACGGGTGGTCAAATTTTCAATTACAATCCGTTTATCTTCGTCCATATCTTCCACCCAATCAATAAAATTGCCAATCCAGTCAGACCAATGTGCAGCGTCCGCGACAGGCGATACACGCGCTGGGAGGTTCTGACAGTCCGGTTGAGATTATCAAAACCTCTCAATTGGAGAGAAATCGACCGCGTCATCGATTGATCCAAGGTCTTAATCACCAATGGAATTAGAACCGGCAGGACTGACTTTAATTTCTGAATCAATGTTTTTTGCGGATTGGTTCCGCGAACTTTTTGTGCCTGCTGGATTTTCCGCATATTGCGCATCATTTCCGGCAAAATATAACACACCGACATCAGAACGTAGACGGTTTTATAAGACAATCTGGACAGTTCCAAATAGGCCGCGTTTTCTGAAATACTCGTGGTCACCATAAAAAAGCCACTGGTCAAAATAATCACCAATACTCGACAACCCAGAGTGGTGGCGTAAATCAGGCCTTCTTTGTAGAACGACACCCCAAGCACAGAAAACAGCACAGTTTGATTCCGACTGTAAAATAACCCTTGGATGATCAGCATGGTGCAAATCAGAAACAGGCTGAATCCCAGCGCCTTAAAGGTGGTAGAACTCAATTTGGAAAATAACAATAGCAGTGTTGCGACAAGAATTAATCCGGCCTGAAGCAATAAATTCATACTGGCAAAGCTCAACAACGTCATGTCCAAGATGAACAAGAGCTTAGTAATCGGATCGATCACTTGGTACCACTTGAGCTTGACCCGTGGCGCTCCAGAAATCAATGTTTTATCAGTCATCATTTATCATCGCTAAAGAAGTGCACCATCCGCTTCGGCAGCTGACGATAGATGAAGAGTGCCAGGTAGGCCACACAGACTTTATCCAAAATATCCAAGACAAACTCATCGGTAAATGAGGCCAGCCACACTGGTACATGATTGGCGACCATTACCGCAAACAATGAGTCACCCCAAGCGATACCGGTCTGACCACCCCAAAAGATGACGTTGAGTGGCGTTGAAATGACAGCTGAAACGATGGCAATAATAATAGCAGAAACAAATACTCGTCGCGCTGACGAGAACCACCCATTGGCGTGCAAAACTCCGACAGCAATCCCAATTCCGATGCTGGTAATCGCATACACGGTTGAAATTGGCGATAAGGTCAGCCCATAGATCACGTTGTTGATGAAACCACTAATGGCACCGGCAACCGGCCCAGCCAACATACTGGTAAGAAAGGTTCCCAAAGACCCCAGCCAAACGGGCAACTTTAACCCCTCCGCCAAGGCTTTGGCAACATAGTTAATCCCCACGGCAGCGGGAATCAAAGTCATGGTGGCAGCACTTAACTTAAATTTCCACATACTGGTACGATGAATCGGTTCTGTTTTCATAATCTTCTCCTTTTGTTTTTAAAGAGCCGTGTCTGGATAGACTTTCGGACGCAACGCTCTATTATATATCTACTGAACTGTCTATACACAAGATTTCCATCCTTAGTCGACATGAGCTGGAAATCCTTGTTTGTTAAGTAGTTCACAACACATTATACACCTAATTTCTGAATAGTCAAGTGTGTTTACAGTAAAATTTTAGAAAATCCTGAGAATTTCCTCTTATACTCTTCGAAAATCAAATTCAAACTACGTCAGCGTCGCCTTACCGTATATATGTTACTGACTTCGTCAGTTCTATCTACAACCTCAAAGCTGTACTTTGAGCAACCTGCGGCTAGCTTCCTAGTTTGCTCTTTGATTTTCATTGAGTATTATTTTCCATTTTAAATGACATTTAGTAACTCTAATATCAAAAAAGCCCAGACAAGATTGTCTGAGCATTTTTCTATATGGTCGTTTAAGCAAGTTGAGTTTAGCATTTTCAAACTATTTCTTCAACAAACCTTGTTCTTGTAAAAACTCCTTGGCTACTTGTTCGGCTGACTTGCCTTCAACTCCGACTTGGTAGTTGAGCTGGCTCATCTGGCTTTCAGTAATTTTACCTGCTAGTTTATTGAGAACTGGCTCCAACTCAGGATGTTTCTTGAGAAGAGCTTCTTTCATGAGTGGAGCCCCTTGATAAGGTGGGAAGAGTTGTTTGTCATCCTCCAAGACCTGCAAATCATAACGCGCCAACTCTGCATCGGTTGAATAGGCATCCGTGATTTGAATATCGCCTGACTGAATTGCCTGATAGCGAAGGGCTGGCTCCATGGTCGCTACATTGAGATTGAGACCATACATTGATTGCAAGCCCTTATTGCCATCTTCACGGTCATTAAATTCGAGAGTAAAACCTGCCTTCAACTGTCCTTCCACTTTTTTCAAGTCCGAAATGGTCTTCAAGCCATATTCTTGAGCAATCTTTTTCGGAACAGCTACAGCGTAGGTATTTTGATAAGACATAGGTTTTAGATAGGCCAGATGATCCTGTTTGGCAATGCCATCACGCGCCACCTGATAAACCTGATCTGGCTCATGACCTACCTTGGGTGATGGCTGAAGCAAACTTTCAGTCACCGTACCAGTAAATTCAGGATAGATATCAATGTCCCCTTTTTTCAGAGCTTCATAGAGGAAGCTTGTTTTCCCAAAATTCGGTTTAACAGTCGCAGTCATACTGGTATTTTCTTCAATCAGCAACTTATACATATTTGCCAAAATTTCTGGTTCAGGTCCCAATTTCCCAGCAATCACCAAGTTTTCTTTCTCTTTTTGAGCTAAGAGGGCTGGACTATAAGACAGACCGAGCAATATGGTCACCAAGGCAAAACCAGAGAAAATCGTCCGCAATTTTGCTTTTTCCATCACTTTTAGTAGGAAGTTAAAGGCAATGGCAAGCACTGCTGAAGAAAGGGCCCCAATCAAAATCAGACTGGTATTATTGCGGTCAATTCCCAAAAGGATAAAGGAACCCAGTCCGCCAGCCCCAATCAAGGCTGCCAAGGTCGCCGTACCAATAATCAAGACCGCTGCCGTCCGAATACCAGACATTATGACAGGCATGGCAAGTGGAATTTCAAACTTCTTGAGACGCTCCCACCTGGTCATCCCAAAGGCAATCCCCGCCTCTTGTAGACTTGGATCAATTCCCTTTAGCCCAGTGATGGTATTTTGCAAAATTGGGAAAATCGCATAAATCACTAGAGCCGTCAAAGCAGGCAAGGTTCCAATTCCCATCAAGGGGATAAAGAGTCCCAACAAGGCCAGAGACGGGATAGTCTGGAAAATTCCTGAAATCTGCAAGACCCAGTCCGCCAACTTCTCATGATAGCGAAGATAAACAGCCAAGGGAATAGCAATAAAAATAGCTAGTAACAAGGTCAACAGTGACAACTGCAAATGTTGAGATAGAGCTGTTACCCAGTCACCAAAACGATCCTGAAAAGTTGATATCAAATTAGCCATGAACACTACCTCCAAACAAGTCTGCTACAAAGTCCGTTGAAGGCGCTTTTAAAATCGTCTCAGGATTCGCCACCTGACGAATCTCTCCATCCTGCAAGACAGCAATACGGTCCGCCAATTTCAAAGCTTCATCCGTATCATGGGTCACAAAAATCGTTGTCATCCCAAACTCCTTATGCAATTCTTTCGTCAAAACCTGCAACTGTTTTCTCGAAATAGCATCCAAGGCTGAAAAGGGCTCATCCATGAGGAGAATCTTAGGCTGACCAATCATAGCACGAACAATACCGACCCGTTGCTGTTCTCCACCAGATAATTCATTAGGTAAACGATGCCCATACTCAGCCACTGGTAAACCAACTTTAGCCAAAAGCTCTTCTGTTTTCTTCGCAATGTCTTCCTTAGTCCAGCCCTTCATCTCCGGAATGAGGGCAATATTTTCCGCAACCGTTAGATTGGGAAACAGAGCAATGGCCTGTAAAACATAACCAGTAGAAAGACGAAGCTCACGCTCATCATAGTCTTTGATGCGCTTACCATCCATGTATATATTTCCATCAGTTGGTTCCAAAAGACGGTTAATCATCTTGATCATGGTCGTCTTACCAGACCCAGAAGGCCCAACTAAAACCATGAACTCCCCATTCTCAATCTGTAAATTGACATCTCTCAAAACATCTTTTTCTGTATAGCGTAGCGCTACATTTTTGTATTCAATCATTCTTTGTCCTCAATTTAAAATTTTCCTCGGTTGGTCAAGTTACCAACCTTTTAATAACTAATTTACCCCACTCTAAACCTCATTTTCCTTCTCTTTCAGATTAGCCAAAATTCTTTCTTGAAAACCTTCAAACTGACGAATTTCTTCCTCTGAAAATCCTTTGTAACAGATAGTATCCAATCTCTGACTGACACGTTGCCCAACTTCTTTCTGGGACTTGCCCAACTCTGTTAAAACTAAATACTTCTTACGCTTATCTTCTCCACACGGACTGACAGTTATAAGATTTTGCTCCTCTAACTTTTTTATCATAGTCGTCAACGTATTATTAGCAAGCCCAGTCGCAAGCGCAATATCTGTCGCAGTTGCACAGCCCGTCTTACTATTCCATAAAACCGCTAAAATCTTTCCCTGCTCACTCCGATAAAGAGAGTCAGGGTCTTGTCTCAGTAACTTTTGAAAAATCCGCCCATTCAACAAACGAATATGATGGGCTACCAAATGACAATATTTCATGAAACCTCCAATTTATTTCTATATCGATACGAATAAAAAATATTATAATACTTATTATTCCAATTGTCAACTATTTCGACTTAGAACTAATTTTTCTCAGTAAAAAATCTCCTACTCAAGGTAGAAGATTTCAATCTTATAAACTTAATCCGTCATGTCTGATACCAAAGTTCGACGCTCCAATGGAATACTGCACATAACTAACAAGAAAATGAAACCTGACTGAATCCAGAAAAGGGCCAAGTCAAAGATTCCATGCACAGCAACCACTGTAAGGAAAGATAGATAAAGACCGATAATTGGACGTTTCCCCGACTCCTGACTCATATCCATCATCAAACGAACAGGAGCAACAGAAGACAAAGCTAATAAAATGGTTCCCACAATTCCGTAACTCAGAATCGTATCAATATAAAGGCTGTGAGCATGTTCATGATAAGGAGCATTTATCCGAGGATAAGAGTGCATATAGGTCAATGGCCCCTCCCCCCAAAAAGGATTTTGCTTAAACAAGGCCATCCCAGCATCCCAGATAGAAATGCGTTCTTCCATAGAAGAATCTAAAGTTCCCATCCGAACTCCCAAATCACTAGAAAAAAGGAAACTCAAGCCAATCGCAAAGACCCCAATACTAAGCCAAAAGGCCTTCCAGTTTTTAATGGTCGTAAAGAGATAAATGATGGCTCCAGCGATAATAGCAGGAAAGGCTGTTCTATTTTGCGTGAAATTTAAACCAAAAAGATTTACAAAACCTGCTAGCACACAAAAGACTTTCAACCATCTTAGCTTCGTCGTTGTAAAGAGATAAAAGGCAATCATGATACAGAAGCAACAAATGATCCCATAGTAGTTAGGATTAAAGAAGGTGACCTCTGCACGGTTTTGGTGCCATACTTGCATATTTGGTGAAAGAAAGGCATAGTTAAATTTCTTTACAATTTGGAAATGCTCCAAAGTAGCAAAAGCGGCAGAGACAACACTACCAAACAAAACCGTCTGGAGTATCAGTCGAAAGAAAGCATGCGTCAGACGCTTCTGGTAAAAACTAAAGAAAATAAGAAATAGGAGCATCAGGAAAGATGCTGCTAGACCAAGCCAGTTCTTGGCGACGATGGAAATGACACTACTGTAGGCAATAAAAAAGAGAAGTACAGGATGTTTGGCTAATCCTTTGATAATTCCCTTCATCTCCCCAGTAACAAGTAAACCTATCAAATATAAAGCAAAGAGTGATAAGAACAAATAAAAAGGTAAAAAGATACTCATGATCATCAGATACAAAAAGAAATCTTTTTTCGAAAGCCCTCTTATCTTATCCAGTAATCCAATTGATTTCAAAACGGATCCTTTCTGTTCTGGATTTCTCCAGAAGATAAATGCTAAACTATCTTTATATTCTACCATTTTTTCCGTCATTTGGGAACAATGAACACGTTTTCGCCACAAAAAAAATCTTTCATTAATATGGCACTAGAACTGAATGTTTCTACCGTTTTCCACTACTTGATAGGTCTGACTTTGCAAATCAATTTCTGCTACTGCTGTTACGGACTTGTCTTTATTTTGACGTTTGATTACAATGCTGTGAGCTGTTGGTGTTTCAATGTCAATAGTCCCTTCTAGGTCAAAGGCCTCTGACCGATTACGGAAAGAAAATAGATTGAGAAGGGACTTCACCACAGGACGTTGAACTTCTTCTGCTATTTCCTCATTGCTATAGTAATGACGATTAATATTTCGACCTTCTTTGGTTTCTTCTAATAATTTCAAGTCATTTTTTCCTGCTAATAGACCCACATAGTAAACCTGAGGAATGCCTGGCGCAAAAGCTTGAATCAAACGAGCGAGGAAGTACTTGACATCATCATCTCCAAGTGCAGAATAGTAGGTTGAATTGATTTGGTAGATATCTAGATTGTTATACTCTGCACTAGAGTACTTACGTTTGACATTCGCTCCAACCTTATAGAGCTCATTTGAAGCATAGTCAATTTCCTCATCGGTCAGGATATCCTTGACATCTACCACTCCAATCCCATCATGGGTATCTAGTGTCGTAAATTGCTTCATCGGGCTCATCTTTAACCACTTAGCTAAGCGCTCTGTTCTGGAACTGTAAAGAGTATAAAGGGTCACCATTGGAAGGGCAAAATCGTAAACATAGTAATCATGATCCGCTATTTTAAACTGAATCGAATAGTGTTCATGAATCTCAGGTAAGAGCTCTGCACCGTATTCAGCTCCTATATCCCGGACCTTATCCAATAAGTCCCAAATATCTGGTTCCACAAAGAAATCATTGGTATCCAATTTCTTCACCGCATAAGCAAAAGCATCTAGGCGAATCAAATCACACCCGTTACTTGCTAGATGTTGAATCGTCTTACGGATGAAGCTCATCGTTACTTCTTTGGTCACATCAAGATCAATCTGCTCCTCACCAAAGGTATTCCACAAATGTTCTACTGAACCGTCTGCAAAAACGATCTCTTGCTTTGGTGCACGATCCTTACGCTTGTAAATTAAATCTACATCAGCTTGTGTCGGACGGTTTTCCGGCCAAAACTTGTCCCAGTTTAAAAAGAGATCTTTAAATTCACTAGCTTCATGTTTTTCTTGATAGTCCTTATAATATTTAGATTGACGAGAAATATGGTTAATCATAAAGTCAAACATAAGATAATATTTCTCACCTAAACGCTTAACATCCTCCCAATCACCAAACGCTGGATCCACTTCATCATAGTCCACTGGTGCAAATCCGCGATCACCTGTTGACGGGAAAAATGGTAGAAGGTGAACTCCCCCAATAGCATCGCCAAAATGTTCTTCCAAATTCTCATACAAGTCTTTAAGGTTATTTCCAAGACTATCTGAGTAAGTAATCAACATAGTTTTATTTTGAATGGTCATAGATGTTCTCCTTTTTCTGATGAAAGCCAAGTCTTATATGACCTGGCTTCGTAAATGAAAGATATTTTTAGATTTTTGTTCAGTACTAATATAGACTGCAATCAACTAAATACGACTTTCTTGTTTTCTACATAGAATTGCCAACAAGCTGAACCGTTCCTTTGTATCTTAATTGAACACGCCCTAAGCTCTGTGTGAAAAAGATGAATCTTCCAAGAAACCAAGGCTTCTTATTCAGATTCCCTATTTTCACTGTGAGCTTTTAACGGGCTTTGTATCTTGTTACTTCACTGCCCCGTTACTCATTCCTGAAATGATATGTTTTTGGAAGATGAGGTAGACAATGGTTATCGTTACAATTCCCACAATATAAGATGCAAAACTTGGGCCATAGTCATTGAAGTACTGACCTTGATAGTTGTATTGGAAGAGAGGTAAAGTCCACATCTTAGAATCCTTATTCAGAATCAAGAGTGGCAACATAAAGTCATTCCAGAACCAGAGAGCATTGATAATCAAAGTTGTCGCATGCATGGGCTTCAACATTGGAAAAATGATTCGACGATAAATTGTAAAACGATCAGCCCCATCAATTTCCGCAGCTTCGTCCAAACTATCTGGTACACTGATTTTTATATAACCAACATACAAGAAGAGAGTCTGTGGAATAGCATAAGTTAGGTAGAGTATTACTAGCCCCCACATATTTGCTAGGCCGAGTTTACTCATCATAACTGTGATAGGAATCATAATCACCTGAAATGGAACAAATATCCCTAAGATCAAGAGCGAATACATAATGGCAAAGGCTTTTTTCTTGGACATATTTCGAGCAATGGAATAAGCTGCAGCTGGTATAAAGAAAGCTACTACAATCAATGATAACACCGTAATAACTGCTGAATTCCAGAAATAGCCTCCAATTCCATCCGAAATCAATCGTTCATAATTACTTAAGGTAAAAGGATTGGGCAAACTAAAGAAATGATTCATGATATCCTTAGTTGTTTTGAAAGAACTAAACACTGTTACCAACAAAGGAACAAGTATAAGAATACCACCGACTATCAAGAGGATGTATTTCCAAAACTGATTCAATTTTTCTTCTTTTTTCATGTGTAGGACTCCTCTATTAGATTTCAAATTTCTTTGATAGCTTGATTTGGATCAGAGAAACAATTCCAATAATTAAGAATAAAATCAAGGCAATTGCATTCGCATATCCATATTGATTACTCTTGAAAGCATAGTTGTAGACTAAAAGTCCAAGAGACGTTGTAGCATTATTTGGACCACCGCTCGTCAACGCAAAAATTTGGTCAAAGGCTGTCAAACCGGACTTAAGTGCCAAGATAAAAACCATAGAGATCGTTGGCAATAAATAGGGTAATTCAATCTTCCAAAAAGTTTGTTTACTGGTTGCACCATCAATTGATGCTGCCTCTAAAATATCATTTGGAATACTCTGAAGACCAGCAAGAAAGAGAATGATTGGCATTGCTACTCCTTGCCATAGAAGAACAAAAATAGTTGCCACTACCGCTCCGACAGGTGTTCCTAATAGACTCTCTTGTAGAAAACCAATCCCTAAAATTTTTCCAATCGTTGGAAGACCATAGTTGAAGAATTGTTTAAAAATCAAGGAAACAGTCAAACCAGACAAAACAGCCGGGAAAAAGAACCAAGCTCTAAAGAAGGTCTGCCCCTTCATCTTAGAATTTAAGGCTCGTGCCACAACCATCCCAATCGTAATCTCTCCAATAATCAATGCCAGAGTTAAAATCAAAGTAAAGGCTATAGCTGTGAAGAATTTCCCATCAATCATCAGCAATTTGTAGTTATTTAAACCAACAAATTTATAATTATAGGTCAATCCAGTCCAGTTAGTCAAACTATAGAAAGCACCTTGTACCATTGGAAAGTAAAAGAAGATAGCTTGTAAAGCAAGCGGGATAAGCAAAAATGTCCAACCCCAGTATTTATTTAAAAATTTTCGAATAGCCATATCATCTTAACTCCTATTCTAGTCCAAATCTGCCTTCATTGGATTAAAGAAAGCATTGAGATTATTTGCCATATTTTTCAGATTTTTATCCATCAGGTAACCTGCACTTAGATTAAAAAAGTCTTCTTCAGAGTTCCAGCGTTGGCCCAACCAAACATAATGTTTGTCCGTAAAAGCCAGTTTAGAAATAGCTGCAAGCGCTGAATCTTCTTTTTCCTGTATGCCTTTTACCGCAACAGGTGATCCATCTACATCATAGTATGACTGCATAGCTTTTGGACTAGTCATATAGCTGATAAATTCTTCGGTTTCCTTAGGGTGTTTGGTAGTAGCTGAAGTTGATAATGCCATATCCCCTGCACCAACAGTGACTTCTTTTCCTACTTCTTCTCCAGGAAAGGCAAACATCCCCACCTCAAATTTTGGATCCTGTTGATTAATTGCGGCTAATGCCCATGATCCTTGTGGCATCATCAAGGCTTTTCCACTCGAAAATGCTACCACCGCATCATTATAAGAGGCACCACGCCAACCATCTTGAGCATTATCTGCTAATAAATCGAGTCGTTCTGCATCTGCTTTTAAAATAGCATCATCTGCAGAGATGGCGTTTGGTTTTGAAAAGCGAAGATAGTTATTAGCCGCGTCTCCACTACCCGTAAGGGTAATGAGAGAAAGTTGGTGGTAACCATTTAATGTCCAGCCTTCATTGCCTGCAACCGCAAACGGAGAATTTCCACTATCTTTTATCTTTTTAACAATCTCTTGAAACTCTTTAAAAGTCTTCGGTTCCTCAAGCCCTAATTCTTTAAACTTCGTTTTATTGTAATAGATTCCATAAAGGTTGGCCGTTAAAGGCACACTATAAACTTTATTATTAATCGCATACTTTTCGGCATAGTCATTCTTGATGTTCTCAAGATAGGTTTTTCCTGTCATATCTGCAAAATAGCCTGCCTTCGCCCACTCCTGAAAATCCATATTTTGAGGATAGATATTAATAATATCTGGAACATCTCCTGATAAAATCCGAGTCTTTAGAACAATTCCAGCTGAAGGTACTGTAGTCAGCTTCACATCAATATTAGGGTGTTCCTTCTCAAAATCATCCACTATCTTTTGCAAGGTATCTGCCATCTCGGTCTTCTGGTTAAAAAACTCAATCGTTACCTTGCCATCAGTTGATTGATTGTTCTGACCACAAGCCACTAGGCCTAGTAAACTTGCCCCAGCTACTAAAAGAAAACCTGCTTTCTTATACCATTTCATTGGAATGCCTCCTTGATAAATTTATACGCTTTTATTATAGTCTTTTGAATTTATACTGTCTACTCAAAAAATCTCCTGGCGATAGGGAAACAGTTAAACCTGCACACATGAGCTCTGCACCCGAGTAAACAATGTTTGTCCCTTCCAGCTCATAAAGCCCTTCCACTTCTAAGTCTTTCAGTTTCAAGGTGGTTTCCATTGTTTCCACAACCGATAGGACTCGGACGTAGGTTACGATCGTCTGATTTCCATAGTTAAATTGCACAGCTGCTTCATTGGATTCAGCATCGGGATTGATTAACCTATACTGGTTTCCCAACTGGACTACTGGTCGCAATTCTTTATACAAGTTCACCTGATTAGCAATCTCATCCTTCTCTTCATCTGATAAACTTGTCAAATCAAGTTCATAACCCAGATTTCCCATCATTGCCACGTGACCACGAGTTTCCAATGGTGTCATTCGTCCCATCTGATGATTTGGTACTGCTGACACATGAGCCCCCATAGAAATAGTTGGATAGAGATAGGATGAACCGTATTGAATTGGTAAACGTGCAATAGCATCAGTATTATCACTAGCCCAGACTTGTGGAAAATAACGCATCATACCAAGATCATTTCGTCCACCGCCACCAGAGCAGGACTCAAAGAGAATATGACTATGTTTCTCTGTCAAATAAGAAACGAGTTCGTAAAGCCCCAGCATGTACTGATGAGACTGCATCTGGGTTTCCAAGTAGGCTGAACCATTCCCCAGGTTAGTAATATTACGGTTCATATCCCATTTGATGTAGTCAATTTTATGATGAGAGAGGAGTTCATCTAAAACATTTTTCAGATATTCTACTACCTGAGGATTGGCAAGATTAAGTACTAATTGATTTCGAGAATAGGTATGCTCATAACCTGGAACCTGAATAGCCCAGTCAGGATGTTTACGATACAAGTCGCTATCAACAGAAATCATCTCAGGTTCTAACCAAAGCCCAAACTGCAAACCTCTTTCATGGATAGCTGAAATCAGACTTTCTAGACTTCCACCCAGCTTTTTCTCATTCACAACCCAATCACCTAAAGCACGATTATCATCAAAGCGATTACCAAACCACCCATCATCTAATACAAAAAGTTCAATTCCAACTTTCTTAGCTTCATCAGCTAGTTCTAACAGTTTTTCTTTCTGAAAGTCAAAGTAGGTAGCTTCCCAGTTATTGATTAGAATTGGACGCTCTTTTTTAGAAAATTTACTTGGCATAATGTGCTTAAGTACAAAATTCTGACTTTCATGACTAATACCAGTTAATCCCTTATCTGAATAGGTCACTAAAGCTACCGGTGTTTCAAAGTCTTCCTCAGGATCTAACTTCCAAGAAAAGTTTTCTGGATTAATCCCAATAGCAACCCGAACTTCATTCAGTTGATTCTTTTGGACAAAAGCTTCGAAGTTTCCACTATACATCAGTTGTAGAGCAAATACATTCCCAGCATCCTCTGTAACTCCTTGATCACATAATAGAAGAGCTGGTGTTTGAGCATGCCCAGAAGCTCCACGATTCGAACTAATTGAAAAGATTCCTTGTTCTACCTGTTGACGTCGGACAGTCTTTTCACGAGCATAAGCTCCCTGTAAAGTCACTATTTCGTAAGCTGCAGCAGGAAAATCAGCCATAAAAGAAAAGTCCTTATGGATGACAACTTCCTGATTGCTATTATTCTCCAATTTGCTATAACTAGCAATTGTCGCATCGTTATTAAAAGCAGTATAATACAAAGTCAGACTAAGTTGAGCCTTAGGATCTTCTAAAATCAAGGCAAGAGTTTCTGTACCATCCATGCTGTGAGGAGAAGGTAAACCCTGTGGACCATTCTGACCTCTTAAAATCTTTGCTTCTACAAATCGAAAGTCTGTTACTTCAGTTGCATCGTGCTGAACCTGTAAAGTTGGTTTTCTAAAGTCACCCAAACCATGTTGTCCAAAAATCTGACGTTGCGTATCCAAACTAAAGGTTCTATTAGTAGCTATTGGATTAGCAGAAAAAGCATGATCGCGTTCGTAAACACTATTAGCCCCTCTATAGTTCTTAATAGTCTTTCCTAAATGTTTTAATAATAAGAACCCATCCCTATTTTCAATAATCAAACTTAAACCTTTACTCTCAACGTAAAATAGATTATTCTCTATCCGAATTCCCATAAATTGCACCTCATCGATTTCCTGATAAAATTTTAGCAAATAAAAGCGCTTTCTAAAATAGAAAAATGTCTCTAAAGTATGGTAAAATGTTAGGTAGGAGGTGGCCCATGCTCGTTTTTTCAGAATATCAGACTGGAACAATTGATCTTTCTCTTAGCTTCTACGGTTATGAAGAATGCACGCCCAACTACTCTTTTGGCCCAGCTATTCGAGATACCTATGTACTACATTACATTACTAAAGGAAAAGGTCAGTTCCATTATAAGGGGAAAATTGTTGATTTAAAGACAGGAGATTTCTTTTTACTAAAACCAGATGAATTAACATTCTATCAAGCAGATAGCCAGGATCCTTGGGCTTACTACTGGTTGGGGATCTCCGGAGGAAGGGCACCTGACTACTTTGCTCTATCTCAAATTTCTGACCAATCCTATCTAATCCAATCTGAAACTTGTCATACCCAGACAACTGCAAAACTCATCTCAGATATTGTCCGCTTCGCTCAGATTACAAAATCAAATGAATTGGCTCAACTCCACATCATGGGACAACTCCATGAACTGATGTTTCATCTAGGAACGATTGCTCCCAATCAGAAAAAAGAGAATATTTCATCAACCCACCAACTCTATCTTGACTGCAAACGGTTGATAGATAGTCACTACCCGCAATCACTCACCATTCAAGATTTAGCAAAAGAACTATCGGTTCATAGAAGTTACTTAACTAGTGTGTTTAAAGAATTTCATCAACTCTCTCCAAAAGAGTATCTACTTTACGTTCGGATGCATCGTGCACAACAGTTACTAGAACACACCAATGAAACGATAAAAGTCATTGCGTATTCTGTGGGTTTTGCAGATCCACTACATTTCTCAAAAGCCTACAAGCAGTTTTTTCATAAAACACCTAGTCAAACTCGAAAAGAATTCTCTCATTCCCTCTCAGCTAGAAAGGAAAATCAATGAAATCACACCAACTAGTCTACCAAATATTAGCTAGAGAAAACGATTATGTTAGCGGAGAAAAAATCGGAGAAGAACTGAATTTAAGCCGTACATCTATATGGAAAGCGATCCAACGTCTTCAACAAGAAGGCCTAGAAATTGACAGTATCAAAAATAGAGGATACAAGCTTATTCAAGGCGATTTGATATTGCCTGAATTGATTCAAGAGAACACCAACTTAACCATTCGCTACAAACCTGAGACAAAATCAACCCAAACAGATGCAAAAGAAGGGATTGAAGCTGGAAACAAAGGAAATACACTCTATCTTTCAACCTGTCAAACAGCAGGTCGTGGCCGCTTTCAGCGCCCCTACTATTCTCCATCTCAGGGGGGAATCTATATGTCTCTGCATATTCAACCAAACCTTCCCTATGAAAAACTCCCATCCTATACTCTTCTTGTGGCAGCTGCAGTCTGCAAAGCCATTAAAAATCTAACTATGATAGAAGTAGATATCAAATGGGTAAATGACATCTACTTTAAAAATAAAAAAATAGCAGGTATCCTCACTGAAGCGATGACATCAGTTGAGACAGGCTCGGTTACAGACGTCATTATCGGACTTGGTATAAATTTTTCTATAGCAGACTTCCCAGAAGACCTAAAAGAAAAAGCAGGCAGCCTATTTATGCCACCTGCACCAATTAGTCGTAATGAGCTCATCAGCGAAATATGGAATTGTTTCTACAATACGGATTCAGATGAGCTACTTTATATCTATAAAGAAAGATCAATCGTTCTTGGAAAAGAAGTTACCTTCCAGCTAGATGAAAAATTGAAAAAAGGTCTTGCAAAAGAAATCTCAGAATCTGGTCAACTTCAAGTTGAACTTGAAGATAAACAAACTATCTGGCTAAATAGCGGAGAAATATCACTAACAAATTGGTAATAAACAAATCCCCCTTTTAACGATTTAGAAGGGGGATTTGCTTACAAAAAAAGAGCCTAACAGCCCTCTTAACTCACGGAGAATGGGGGATTCGAACCCCCGCGCCGGTTACCCGACCTAACGATTTAGCAAACCGTCCTCTTCAGCCTCTTGAGTAATTCTCCTATTAATGGGCACGAGTGGACTCGAACCACCGACCTCACGCTTATCAGGCGTGCGCTCTAACCACCTGAGCTACGCGCCCAAGTTTAAAAAACTTGGTAATTGAACAAAGTTCAAAGCGGGTGACGAGAATCGAACTCGCGACAACAGCTTGGAAGGCTGTAGTTTTACCACTAAACTACACCCGCTTAATAAAAGAAAATATGGCGCGAGACGGAATCGAACCGCCGACACATGGAGCTTCAATCCATTGCTCTACCAACTGAGCTACCGAGCCAAATTGCGGGAGCAGGATTTGAACCTACGACCTTCGGGTTATGAGCCCGACGAGCTACCGAGCTGCTCCATCCCGCGTTAATATAAAAAGGAGGATGTGGGATTCGAACCCACGCACGCTTTTACACGCCTGACGGTTTTCAAGACCGTTCCCTTCAGCCGGACTTGGGTAATCCTCCATTATTTACAATGGACCTTGTAGGACTTGAACCTACGACCACTCGGTTATGAGCCGAGAGCTCTAACCAGCTGAGCTAAAGGTCCAACAAGATCAATATAGCGGCGAAGGGGATCGAACCCCCGACCTCCCGGGTATGAACCGGACGCTCTAGCCAGCTGAGCTACACCGCCATGAATCGGGAAGACAGGATTCGAACCTGCGACACCTTGGTCCCAAACCAAGTACTCTACCAAGCTGAGCTACTTCCCGCGTTAAATAAAAAAATGCACCCTAGAGGAGTCGAACCTCTAACCGCCTGATTCGTAGTCAGGTACTCTATCCAGTTGAGCTAAGGGTGCTCATCATTATATGCCGAGGACCGGAATCGAACCGGTACGATCGTTACCAATCGCAGGATTTTAAGTCCTGTGCGTCTGCCAGTTCCGCCACCCCGGCCTCTCTAAGCGAACGACGGGATTCGAACCCGCGACCCCCACCTTGGCAAGGTGGTGTTCTACCACTGAACTACGTTCGCATCGACCTCTTATTCTATATAAAAAAATGCCGGCTACATGACTTGAACACGCGACCCTCTGATTACAAATCAGATGCTCTACCAACTGAGCTAAGCCGGCTGATTTCTATTATGCGGGTTAAGGGACTTGAACCCCCACGCCGTTAAGCGCCAGATCCTAAATCTGGTGCGTCTGCCAATTCCGCCAAACCCGCAAATATGACCCGTACTGGGCTCGAACCAGTGACCCATTGATTAAAAGTCAATTGCTCTACCAACTGAGCTAACGAGTCTAAAATAACTTCCGTTATCTTAAACGGTCCCGACGGGAATCGAACCCGCGATCTTCGCCGTGACAGGGCGACGTGATAACCGCTACACTACGGGACCTATGGGAGTTAACGGGATCGAACCGCTGACCCTCTGCTTGTAAGGCAGATGCTCTCCCAGCTGAGCTAAACTCCCAAA
>NZ_JALDUA010000006.1:0-41186 GCF_023109155.1 Streptococcus oralis
TATTATACCTACTTTTTTACCTTTGTCAAGGACTTTTTTCAGTGAAGTTGATTTTTTCTTTTCTTCACTAACTTAACCACTGCTTCTGTCCGTGCAGTGTGGGGAAACATATCGACCGACTGGATATACTGGAGGTCATAGACTTTTACTAATTTAACTAAATCTCGCGCCAAGGTCGAAACATTGCAGGATACATAGACCATTTTTTCTGGAACATAGGTCAGAATAGTATCCAACAGCTTATCATCTAAGCCTGTACGAGGAGGGTCAACTATCAGGGCATTTGCTCGGTAGCCTTCTTGATACCAGCGTGGAATAATCTCTTCTGCTGTTCCCGCCTCATAATGGGTATTGTCAAATCCCATTTTTTTAGCATTTCGCTTGGCATCTTCAATAGCTTCCGGAATAATATCCATTCCTCTGAGACTCTTGACCTTATTTGCGAAGGCAAATCCGATTGTCCCAACACCGCAATACGCATCGATCAGATGATCCTCTTTGCTGACATCCAGAGCCTTAACTGCTTCACTATAGAGAATTTCTGTCTGCTCCGGATTAAGCTGATAAAAAGCTCGGGGCGAGAGAGAAAACTCATAGTCCAGTACTCCTTCTTGAATACTCTCTTGGCCCCAGATAATTTCCGTCTTTTCACCATAGATTTCACTTGTTTTTGCTGTATTTGTATTGACAGCAACCGTGACAACTTCTGGAAAATCATTGACTAAGTCTTTGACCAGTTGATTTAAATTAAGCTGGCGATTTGTGACAATGATAATCTGAACTTGCCCCGTTTTTCTTGCTCTGCGTACCATGATGGTGCGAACACCGAGCGTTTTTCTCTCATCTGTAATTGGAATTTGGTGGTAAGTAAGAAGTTCAGCTAGGCGATTCGCTATCACTTGGGTTTCCTTATCTTGTACCAAGCAGTCTTTTAACTCTACGAGGTAATGAGAGTTTTGCGCATACAAACCTGCCTTGACCTGATTGTTGAATTTTCGAGTCTGGAATTGAAGCTTAGCACGGTAGTACTTTGGTTCCTGCATTCCGATAGTTGGACGGATTTCATAGTTTTCATATCCTGCAGGAGCAAATTTTTTCAGGGCTTGGCGGAGCAGATCCGTTTTGAACTCTAACTGTTTATCATAGTGGAGGTGCATAATTTGGCAACCACCACATTCATTATAAATCGTACAAGCCGGTACGACTCGAAATTTAGATTTCTTATTGACCTTTAGCAATTTGGCTTCAACAAAATTACGTTTAATAGAAGTAATCTGACAATAGATATCTTCTCCTTTGAGAGCGCCTGGCACAAAAACGAGGGTTTTCTGATAGAAACCGATTCCCTCACCATTGATGCCCATCCGCTTGATTTTTAAAGGTATTTTTTGTTTGACTTTCAGATTCATACCCCTATCTTATCACATTTTAGGGTATAATAGAACTATGAAAATCACAAAACTTGAAAAGAAAAAACGTCTCTACTTGATGGAGTTAGATGGACAGCAAACCTCTTATATCACGGAAGATACCATCGTCCGTTTTATGTTGTCTCGAGATAAGGTCATTAGCAAAGAGGAACTTATCGAGATTCAGGGCTTTGCTCAGTTTTCGTATGGTAAGAATCTCGCCCTCTACCATTTATCCTTCAAGGCTCGTACTGAAAAGGAAGTGCGAGAGTATCTGAAAAAGTATGATATTGAAGAAAAAATCATTAGTCAAGTTATCGCTAGTCTTAAAGATGATAACTGGATAAATGATCGTCAGTATGCCTGCTCTATCATCAACGCCAATCAACTTTCTGGAGATAAGGGACCTTATGTGCTAGCTCAAAAACTGTCTCAAAAAGGGATTGCCAAATCAACGATTGAAGAGGTTTTAAAGGATTTTGATTTTTCAGAGGTTGCTCAACGTGTTTCAGAAAAACTGCTTAAAAAATACAATGGAAAGCTTCCTGCTCGTGCCTTGCAGGATAAGATTATTCAAAACTTGACGAACAAAGGCTTCTCCTATTCTGATGCTAAAAATGCTTTTGATGACTTGGATAGTCAAGTCGACCAAGAAACGACTCAAGAGCTTATTTTTAAAGAACTGGATAAACAATATTCTAAATATGCTCGTAAATATGAAGGTTACGAACTAAAGCAACGTTTAACTCAGGTCCTAGCTAGAAAAGGCTATGATTTTTCGGATATAGCAAGCGCTCTCAGAGAATATCTTTAACATTTTCGTGTAAAATTCAAAAAAATTAGACCGATTTATGATATAATAGTAAACGATAAACTTATAAATTGTAGAAAGTTGGTTAGTTATGAAACTTCCAAAAGAAGGCGACTTTATTACAATTCAAAGTTATAAGCATGATGGGAGTCTTCACCGTACTTGGCGAGACACCATGGTACTAAAAACAACAGAGAACGCCATTATCGGCGTCAACGACCACACACTTGTTACCGAAAGTGACGGTCGTCGTTGGGTGACTCGAGAACCGGCTATTGTTTACTTTCACAAAAAATATTGGTTTAATATTATTGCCATGATTCGCGATAATGGGATTTCCTACTATTGCAATATGGCCAGCCCCTACTATCTAGATGAGGAAGCCCTGAAATACATTGATTATGATTTGGATGTCAAGGTCTTCACTGATGGTGAAAAGCGTCTCTTGGACGTTGAAGAGTATGAGCGCCATAAACGCAAAATGAAGTATTCTGATGATTTAGACTATATTTTGAAAGAGCATGTTAAAATCCTTGTTGATTGGATCAACAATGGACGCGGTCCTTTCTCAGAGGCCTATGTCAACATTTGGTACAAACGCTACATAGAACTAAAGAATCGGTAAAGTTGTCAAACCGGGGTGAGAGCCCTGGTTTTTTATTTGAAAAACCCAGCCTGGAAGCTGGGTTAATTTCTATATATCTAATTTAGTAACAGTAAACTTGATGTGGGAATAGTCTTTTTCAACATCCTTATCCAACAAGAAAGCCGTGGCATCCTTCTTAACCTGAACAAGATCAATGTTCTGGGCTTGAGCTGCATAGACACATCCACAATAACATTGACGATAAATATCATACTCCTCGCACATCTCCACCGAACGCTTGTAACCTTGGTTTTTCTTGAAATCACTTGGGAGATAGTGGGTTGTATAAATCTTTTGCACATCAATTCCGATGCTGTTGATGGTTTGAGAATTCTTATGGGGACTGATGGTCAAGGCTGAACCAAAGTAGTCAAATCCCAAATCCATAGCCACTTGCGCTGTTTTGTCCAGACGGTAATCAAAGCACACCTTGCAACGGTCGCCACCTTCGGGTTCTTCTTCAAGTCCTCTGACTAGCTTTCGGTATTCATTTGGTTCGTAGGGAGCTTCAAGATACTGAACCGTATTTCCCGTTCGCTCATTGAAATCACTGACAAATTTTTTGGTGACATAAGCCCGCTTGTGGTATTCTGCCTTAGGATGGATATTGGAATTGGCAAAATAGATGGTCACATCAGCGTATTTTGTCAGGTATTCTAAGGTGTAGGTACTACAAGGAGCACAGCAAACATGCATGAGAATAGTTGGACGTTGCTCATTTTTCTCCCATACTTGTACCATCTTCTGCATGACACGGTCATAATTAATCTTCTGATTTGGGTTCATCTTGCTCAGAATTTCTTCTACATCGATCATGTTCTTCTCCTTTTTCTAGTCTTATTTTATCATATAAGTTAGGAGAGCTCAAATCTATTTAGAAGAGATTATCATAAAAAGAAGGGATATGCATTCCCTTCTTTGGTTTTTTTATAAGTTAATTTTACATCATCCCGCCCATCATGCTTGGATCCATGGCTGGAGCTGGGGCAACTGGTTCTGGTTTATTGGCTACGACTGCTTCTGTTGTCAAGATCAAGCTGGCTACAGATGCTGCATTTTGAAGGGCTGAACGACTCACTTTAACTGGGTCAATGATTCCCTCTTCAATCATGTTGACCCACTCGCCAGTTGCTGCGTTGAAGCCTGTACCAAGCTCAGCATTCTTCAAGCGATCGATAACAATAGAACCTTCGAATCCTGCATTGTGAGCGATTTGACGAACAGGCTCTTCCAAGGCGCGGAGAACAATATTGCGTCCTGTTGCTTCATCTCCTGTCAATTCCAAATCAGCAACGGCTGGAATGACATTGGCAAGAGCAGTTCCACCACCTGCAACGATTCCTTCTTCAACGGCTGCACGAGTAGCGTTGAGGGCATCTTCAATGCGGAGTTTCATTTCTTTCAACTCAGTTTCAGTTGCAGCTCCGACCTTGATGACTGCGACACCACCTGACAATTTTGCCAAGCGTTCTTGCAATTTTTCACGATCAAATTCAGAAGTTGTAGTTTCGATTTGAGACTTGATAACCGCAACACGGTGAGAAATAGCTTCAGGATTTCCAGCACCTTCTACGATAACAGTGCTATCTTTGTCCACAGTTACTCTCGCTGCTTGACCAAGCGCCTCAATTGTCGCATCTTTCAACTCAAGACCAAGATCCTCTGTGATAACTGTTCCACCTGTCAAGATAGCGATTTCTTCCAACATAGCCTTACGACGGTCACCGAAACCAGGAGCCTTAACAGCAACTACGTTGAAGGTTCCACGAATCTTGTTCAATACAAGGGTTGGAAGAGCTTCGCCATCCACATCATCTGCAATAATCAAGAGTGGACGATTGCTTTGGAGAATGCTTTCTAGAAGAGGCAAGATTTCTTGGATATTGGAAATCTTCTTGTCTGTAATCAAGATGTATGGATTTTCAAGGTCAGCCACCATTTTTTCACTATCTGTCACCATGTACTGTGAAAGGTAACCACGGTCAAACTGCATTCCTTCCACGACTTCGAGCTCTGTTTCCATACCACGTGACTCTTCAATGGTGATGACTCCATCTTTGCCAACTTTTTCCATAGCTTCAGAGATGTATTCGCCAACTTTCTCAGAACGAGAAGATACGGCAGCAACCTGAGCGATGGCTTCTTTATTGGCAACAGGGATGGCATTGTTTTTCAAGGCTTCTACAGCTGCGGCAACCGCTGCTTCAATACCCCGACGGATACCAATTGGATTAGCACCTGCTGTGACGTTTTTGATTCCTTCGCGGACGATTGCTTGAGTCAAAACAGTTGCAGTTGTTGTTCCATCACCTGCGATATCGTTGGTCTTTGAAGCTACTTCTGATACCAATTTGGCACCCATGTTTTCAAAATGGTCTTCCAACTCGATTTCTTTTGCAATGGTCACACCGTCATTGGTGATGAGGGGCGAACCAAATGATTTTTCAAGAACGACATTCCGACCTTTTGGTCCCAAGGTTACTTTAACAGTGTCTGCTAGGATATCGACACCACGAACCATCGCTGAACGAGCATCAGATGAAAATTTAATTTCTTTTGACATACTTACTTTCTCCTTCTATTCTTCAATGATAGCCAAGATGTTAGCTTCGCCAACGATGATGTACTTTTCATCGCCATCTTTGACATCAATACCAGCGTGGGCTTCAACTAAGACACGGTCTCCAGCCTTAACGCTTGGAGCAACCAAGTCACCGTTCAAGGTACGAACCCCTTGTCCAGTAGCTACAACTTGGGCTGTTTTTGTTTTTTCTTGGGCTGAGCCCGCAAGGACAAAGCCTCCAGCAGTTTGTTCTTTTTCTTCGATTTTCAAGACCACACGGTCTCCTAATGGTTTCAACATCTGTTTTCCTCCATGATAAACTACATATTATTAGCACTCTTTATATATGAGTGCTAATTTATAGTTCTATTGTATCACTTGGTCAGAAATAGTCAAGAAAAAAGTCTGACTTTGGCAAGATAAAAAGTCTGAGACCAACTCAGACTTTTCAATGTTTAAAATGGCAATTCCTCCTCTTCCAAGACCAAATCTGCCAAATCCTGTCCAGCGTTATTTTCACGCATAGCACGTTGGGCGCGGCTTTCCAAAAGTTGGAATCCTGTGGCAAGGACTTCAGTCACATAGTTCATCTGGCCATTTTTCTCAAAGCGACGGGTACGAAGTTCTCCATCCACAGAGATGAGACTACCTTTAGTTGCGTAGCTTGCCAAGGTTTCAGCCAATTTCCCCCAAAGAACAAGATTGACAAAATCAGCTTCACGTTCACCGTTTTGGTCTTTGTAACGACGATTCACAGCGATAGTTGCTCGCGCTACTGACTTGTCATTGTTGGTTTTGTGCAATTCTGGTGTAGACGTCAAGCGCCCGATCATGATAACTTTATTATACATTTTTCATCCTCCTACTTATCTATTCGCAGGAAATCAAAAAAAGTTACAGAAATTTGTAACTTTTCGAGAAAATTTTTTATTTTTTATGAACCATGAAACCTGTCGCCTGTTGATTGGCCATAATAGTCATATCTGTAATCTGCACACGACGAGGATGACTGGTCACATAGACCACTGTATCTGCAATATCCTGAGCTTGCAAGGCTTCGATCCCCTGGTAGACCGCCTCAGCCCGCCCTTTGTCACCATGAAAACGTACTGTAGAAAAATCTGTTTCGACGATCCCCGGTTGAATGGTTGTCACCTTGATGTCCGTTGCGATGGTATCAATTCGCAGACCATCTGAAAAAGTTTTAACCGCAGCCTTGGTGGCTGAATAGATCGCCGCACCCGCATAGGCGTAGATTCCTGCAGTTGACCCCATATTGATGATATGACCTTGATTGGCTGCTACCATCGCTGGTAAGAAACAGCGAGTAACTGCCATCAAGCCCTTAACATTGGTATCCAACATGGTCAGCATATCCAACTCTTCATAGTCTTGATAGGGTGCTAAGCCAAGAGCTAGTCCAGCGTTATTGACCAATATATCAATCTGCCCTATCGTTTCCAAAATATCGGAGCAGACAGTCTTGACCATGGTCATATCCGTGACATCCAGTGGAAAGGTCCAAACGGTTTGATTAGGAAAAGTTTCTGCAAACTCTGACTTGAGAGTCTCTAGTCTGTCTGTCCGTCGCCCTGTTAGAACGACATTCTCCCCCTGCTCCAGATAAGTACGCGCAATCGCTTCACCGATTCCTGAGGTCGCTCCTGTAATCACTACATTTTTCGCCATCTTATCCCCCTCTATCTGGTCTATCAAATACCGACAATTTCCTAGGCCGTCCAGTGTTTGGCTGGGTCAAATGGAGTTCCGACAACTTGGTCTTCTGATAATTCAATAACCCCACGTTTTTGCGGAGCATTTGGTAAGGCAAGTTCACGAGGGCTGCACATCATGCCAAAACTCTTTTCACCACGAAGTTCGCCTGGGAAAATAAGATTTCCTTTTGGCATCATCGCTCCAGGAAGAGCTACAATAGTTTTCAAACCGACACGCGCATTGGGAGCCCCTGCAACGATTTGCACTGTCTTGTCACTTGCGACTGCAACTTGGCAGATATTAAGGTGGTCGCTATCTGGGTGAGCTACCATCTCAACAATCTCACCAACAACAAACTTAGGTTCCTTGTCATTGACAATTTCTTCTGTAAATCCTTCCGCCTGCAATTCTTGGTTCAAACGTGCTACTTGCTCATCTGTCAAAAAGACTTGACCGCGCTCTGCAATTTCGAACAAACTTGAAACTTCGAAAATATTCCAAGCTACTGTTTCCCCATTATCTTTGAGGAAAACACGGGCTACTTTGCCTTTGCGCTCCACGTCTAGTTTGGCATCTCCGCTGTTTTTCACGATGATCATAAGGACATCGCCAACATGCTCTTTATTATATGTAAAAATCATTCTTTCCTTTTCTCCTATTTCAGTTCTGCTAAAAAGTCGTTAATTTGTTGCTTGCTTTTACGGTCGCGATTGACAAATCGGCCGATTTCCTTGTCCTTTTCTAGCACAACAAGGCTAGGAATCCCGTACACATCCCAGAGTTTGGCTAGATCCATGTACTGGTCACGGTCCACTCGAATAAATGTGAACTCTGGATTTGTCTCCTCAATCTCTGGCAAGGCAGGATAGATATAACGACAATCGCCACACCAGTCCGCCACAAAAAGAAAAACCTTCTTGCCATCTTGCTCGACAAAACCTGCTAGTTCTTCTATACTATTGGGAGTAATCATAAGACTTCCTCCTCATAGACCAGGTCTTCATTTTCATAGACAAAGGTGTAATGACGGCCATCCTCGAAAATGACTCCTCCGACAAGTCGCTCTAGGCTACTTTCGTAGACTTGAACATAGAGAGTCGCAATCTCACCCATATCTGAGAAAAGTTCGCGCACGATAGCGGTCAACTCTTCTTGCGTCTTCATGAGTTTGTGGTTATCTGCTGCTTTTTTGGCACCCAAAGCAAGGGCACTTAGACCAGCCACAGTCAAGCCAGTCATCCATAATTTCTTAGCTTTCATATCATTCATTGTAACACAAAAAGGGCTCTAGGACAAATAGGGAAGCCGTATACGAGCAAGGAAAATCTCTTCCCTCAGTGAGTCTAATTCTTATTGCCAAGCGCCTGAGTTCCTGAATGAATTAAAAAACCTCTGAGATTATTCTCAGAGATTAGAAGATAACTAGTTACTATTTTCAACTGCTGCAGTCACAAAGGCAGTGTAGAGTTCTTCTGGACGGTTCGGACGGCTGGAAAGTTCAGGGTGATACTGACAAGCCACAAAAAATTTATTTTCAGGAATCTCAACGATTTCTACCAAACGATTGTCTGGCGAAACACCTGAGAAGACAAAATCTGCTGCCTCAAACTGTTCACGAAAGGCGTTGTTAAACTCATAACGGTGACGGTGACGGCGTTGCACCACTTCTTGATTGTGATAAGCAGCTGCTGCCTTAGAACCTCGTTTTAACTTAGACGGATAAAGTCCCAAACGAAGGGTTCCTCCCATATCCTCAATATCAACCTGGTCACGCATGATATCAATGATAGGGTATTTTGTATCAGAATCAAGCTCTGCAGAATTGGCACCTTCAAGCCCTAAAACGTGACGAGCAAACTCGATACAAGTCAACTGCATTCCCAAACAGACACCCAACATTGGGACATCATTCTCACGCGCATAACGGATGGCTTGAATTTTTCCTTCCGTACCACGTTGGCCAAAACCTCCTGGTACGATGATTCCGTCCGCATCAGACAAGAGTTCTGCCACATTCTCTGCTGTCACATCATTGGCGTTGATCCAATTAATCTTCACTTCTGCGTCGTTGGCATAACCAGAGTGTTTCAAGGCTTCAACCACTGAGATGTAGGCATCTTGCAACTCCACATACTTACCGACAAGGGAAATTTTAACTTGTTTTTTCAGGTTCATGACCTTGTCCACCATAGCTGACCATTCTGTCATATCCGCTGCTGGTGCGTCTAATTTCAAATGGTCACAAACAATTTGATCCATACCTTGTGCCTGCAAATTCAGTGGAATTTGGTAAAGATGTTCGACATCCAACGATTCGATAACGGCTTCTGGTGCCACATCACAGAACTGGGCCAGTTTGTTTTTAATGCCTTGACCAGCTGGTTTCTCGGTACGAATGACCAACATATTTGGCTGGATTCCCAAACCACGCAATTCTTTTACAGAATGTTGAGTTGGCTTTGTCTTCATCTCACCAGCAGCTTTTAGATAAGGAAGCAAGGTTGTGTGGATATACATAACATTATCTGCACCCACATCTGCCTTCATCTGACGAAGGGCCTCTAGAAATGGCAAGGACTCAATATCCCCAACGGTTCCACCGACCTCTGTGATAATGACATCAGAGTCTGTCGTTAGAGCGGCACGCTTGATTTTTTCTTTCAAAGCATCTGTGATATGAGGAATGACTTGAACAGTTGCGCCAAGGTACTCGCCACGGCGCTCCTTACGAAGAACTTCACTGTAAATTTTACCAGTTGTCACGTTAGAATATTTGTTAAGATTGATATCGATGAAACGTTCATAGTGACCCAAGTCCAAATCTGTCTCAGCTCCGTCATCTGTCACAAAAACTTCCCCGTGCTGATAAGGGCTCATAGTTCCCGGATCGATATTGATATAAGGGTCAAACTTCTGAATAGTCACTTTTAGACCACGATTTTTCAAGAGACGACCCAGACTTGCTGCCACAATCCCTTTCCCAATAGACGACACCACACCACCAGTTACAAAAATATATTTCGTAGACATAGATTCCTCTTTCTAAAATGCTCAAGGCCTTGTTAACTACGAGGGGAGATCGAAAACAAGACCCTTATGAATCACGACTTTTCAAGAAAAACTTCCTGAAAAAACAAAAATAGCTCCCTAGTAACTAGGGAGCCCCGACCTCTAAAAGAGGTGCCCGAACAATATGATACCTTAAAGCAGAACATTTGTCAACCCGAATTGGTAAAAGATGAAAATAAGAAGATTGCTTTCAGAAAACAAACTAAAAATCCACATCCAAACGGATGACCTGCTCAAGCAAGAAAAAAGGAGACCAGGTGATCTCCTCTGTGAAGTCTTTTACTCTTCTTCACTCGTTTCAGCGTCATCATCAGAAAACTCATCGTCTTCTTCGTTGAGATCCACGTCTTCTCCCAAGTCATCAGGGGCGATTTCGTTGATTTCTGCATCGTAAGCTTCCACTTCATTTTTCTCATCATCTGGGTTTTCATCATCGTATGAAAGAGCTGGATCTGCTTCGTATGCATCCTCGTCTTCTGGATCATCCGCATTGTAGTCAATAGCATCTGAATCGCCATCCATGAAGGCATTGACACGTTTTTTCTTAGCTTTTGGTGCCACTTCATCGTCATCATTTTCTTCAAGAGCAATGATTTCTTCGTCAATCTCGTCCACACCATACCATGAGCGAAGGCCCCATTTGTTGTCTCCAAGTGAGATGAAGCTACCGTCAAAGTTCAACTCTGTGTAGAACAAAGGCAAGGCTTCGCGGATATCGCTGTTTGATGTTCCAAGGTAGTTTTGAATTTCGTTTACAAGATCGCTAAAATGCATCTCATGATCGCGACCACGAAGTTCCAAGATAGCACGCGCTACCTCAATCATAGATAGTTCACTTTTTTCTTGCCCAGCAAATACTTCTAATTCCAAAGCGTTTCTCCTCATTTTTACTACTATCGCCAGAGCGAACAGACTCTGACCTCATTTTATCATGTACTCTTTATTGTACGATAATTTTGCAGAATAGTCAAAGGTTAAATGGGAGAAAGTGACAGGACTTTTTATTTCTTTGCGACCCAGCTGATGGGAGCGATGGAGGGAGGTACGGGCATGAATTGACTGAATTTTCATGTGGTAAGCTACTTTCTAAAATATATTAAAAAGGAAACTCTATATTAAACTGTATTAAAAACAACCATATTTCATAGGAATTAACAATCTTATAACAAGTATAATTAACAAGCTTAGTAATAATAAGTTATACATGTTACGATACAATGGCTTCTTGATGAATTTGTTAAATTCTTCCTCAGAAATAAACATTTGACTCACATAAAGATCTTTTAAACATTGATATCGTTTTCTAATATTTCTAATATCTAAATTAAACATTATCATGATGATTAACAAAGCCATAATCAAAAGTAATAACAATACATTAGTTTTTTCTGAAGTTGAACAAACAATTCTTCCAAAAATACTTTGACCATCACTCTTTTTTATAAAATCAAAAATAATCAAAGAAAAAGCCGTTAACCAACCAAATAATTTCGTATTTAAACTTGAATTAGATTCACTAATCATAGTCGAAATTTTTATAAAGTCATCTTTTAAATTATTTTGAAGTTCGAAATAATGGTCTGTTTTTCCACTAACGATTCTATTAAAAATAGATTCTGCTTGATTTTTAATTAAGTCCAATCCATCAAGTTTTTTTTGTTTTAGAATTAAACTTCGAACAATCTGTAACTTTACTTTATAAGCTTCACTGTATTCTTGTTCAGTAACAATCCATTCATAAATTTCTAATAATCCATCAATTTCTAATGATCCATCGATTGAATTTTGTTTTCCAAATTCAGTTTTAAAGACAAAAGAATCTAAATCTCCTTCAAAGGTAAATTCAAGTCTATTTTGTTGTCTTTTTGTTCGATTAGCTAAAAGCAATAACACATATATGTTTATAAGGTGGCGTACCCGATTACTTTTAGAACTATAGTCTCCTCCAGACAAAAGTTTTAAAGAAATTTTTAATTTATCATATTCTACACCATTAATGGTATTAAAACTAATAATTTTCAAATAGTTTTCAGCATCAGATTCAGTAACTACTTTAAATTCGCTAGTTACTGAATCAAAATATTGTATATTATCATAATTTTTAATACATAATTTGTCAAAAATTTGTTGTAGATTATGACTTGGTGCATTTATGAATTCTTCTTCAAAAATCCAAGTATTTTCTTTATTATAGATATAGTACCCGTCATTCTTATTGAGACCAATCTGATTTGATTTAAAAATTTGTTGTAAAGGAGAATTTAAATCTATAATCGCAGCAGTATTTTGCCATTTTGTTACTATATTACTAGTCATTCATCTATACCAAGATTTTGTAAAACTTGTGAGCGATACCTCGCCTGAATATCCAACTCTAACTTACCTGTATTTCTATTATATTCTACTTCCTGCCTATCTTTCATCTCAATAATATTATCCGTATAAATACTTGTTATATCAGATATTTGTAAAGATTTTTTAAAATGTTTAACAATCATTTTCTTAGATATATCAAATTCTGAATCTAAATCCAATGATCTTTCAGAAAAAATCTCACTTTCATCATTTGTATCTAACAAATTATTTTGAACTAATTTATTAGTTAGTTCAACCTTGTCAAAAGAAATACTTTCAAAAATATATTCTAATGATAACTCTTTAACTTCTTCATAGTTTTCTCTATTTATAACTTCTTCAGAAAATAATAAGTTATTATTAATAAATTTAATCAATGTGTCAGTATTAGTATCACTATCTCTAAAAAGTTTTAAATCCAAAAATTTATTATACCAAAATTTAGCGGCAGTATTACTTTTATCAATGATGGTTACATTATCAAAATTATTCTCAAAAATACAAATCTTGTAGTAACTATTATCTAATCCTAAATCTTGTCTAATAGCAAATGTTTCAGGATCAATTGCATTCGTCGATTCTAACTTTATCAACTTAATATGACTACCAATTTGCTCAATAAACAGTATACCTGTTCTAATCGTTTTATTTCTTTTCCCATCCTCATTCGTTTCTGCTGACAATAATTTATCAGCGAATTTTTTAAAATCAAAATTGTCTTTAGGACTATGATTTTTAAATTCAAACAATACTGAAGTGTTTGTTTGTTTTTCAGGAGGTAAAATACACTTTACGGCCAGATGAGATCTTTGATCACCTATCAAAAAATTAAACAACTTTCGGATGTTTTTTACCTTTTCTTGATCGAGTGTCCGCTCTTCAATAACTTCATCAATGGAATATACTTTTATAGTCATACTAAAACCTCATTATTAGTGATGTTTTAATTATACCAAAAACCCCAACAAATTGCCGAGGTTTATAGTTTATTTCACCAACTTCTTCATCTCATCAATACGTGCTACGGTCGCATCGTACTTAGCTTGGTAGTCGGCTTGTTTGTCGCGTTCTTTTTGGACAACTTCTGGTTTGGCATTGGCTACGAAGCGTTCGTTAGAGAGCTTCTTACCTACCATATCCAGTTCTTTTTGCCATTTAGTCAGTTCCTTGTCGAGACGAGCCAGTTCTTCTTCGACATTGAGGAGGTCTGCCAGTGGCAGGTAAATTTCTGCTCCTGTGATGACGCTTGACATCGCGAGTTCTGGTGCAGGGATGTTTGAAGCAATTTCCAAGTGTTCTGGATTTGTGAAGCGTTTGATGTAGTTCACATTGCTGTTAAAGAAGGCTTCCAAGTCGCTATCGCTTGTCTTAACAAGGATGGTGATTGGCTTGCTTGGGGCAACGTTTACTTCGGCACGCGCATTACGAACGGCACGGATCAAGTCTTTGAGGCTTTCGACACCTGTATGAGCCACAAGGTCTTCGAAGGCAGGGTTGACAGTTGGGTATTCTGCTGTAACGATAGAGCCTTCTGAGATTTGTCCAAAGATCTCCTCTGTCACAAATGGCATGATTGGGTGAAGGAGACGAAGAATCTTGTCCAAAGTGTAAAGGAGAACAGAACGTGTGATGACTTTCTCTTCTTCGTTGTCGCTATAAAGGACTTCCTTGGTCAATTCAACATACCAGTCCGCAAACTCATCCCAGATGAAGTTGTAGAGGATGTGCCCAGCTACACCAAACTCAAACTTGTCAAAGTTGGCAGTAGCTTTTCCAATGGTTTCATTAAGGTTGTGGAGAATCCAGCGGTCTGTAACATTGCCAGCTTCCTTATTAACAACTTTTTCGACGTTGGCAGTAGCTTGCTCAAGGGTCAAACCTTCATTGTTCATAAGGATATAGCGAGAGATGTTCCAAATCTTGTTAATGAAGTTCCATGAAGCATCCATTTTCTCATAAGAGAAGCGGACGTCTTGTCCTGGGGCAGAACCGTTTGAAAGGAACCAACGAAGTGCATCGGCACCGTATTTCTCGATAACATCCATCGGATCAATCCCGTTTCCGAGAGATTTAGACATTTTACGTCCTTGCTCATCACGAATGAGACCGTGGATAAGAACGTTTTGGAATGGTTGACGGCCAGTGAATTCCAAGGATTGGAAGATCATACGAGACACCCAGAAGAAGATGATGTCGTAACCTGTTACCAAAGTTGAAGTTGGGAAGTAACGTTTGAAGTCTTCTGAATCAACATCAGGCCAGCCCATGGTTGAGAATGGCCAAAGGGCAGAACTAAACCAAGTATCCAGGACGTCTTCGTCCTGAGTCCATCCGTCGCCTTCTGGAGCTTCTTCGCCGACGTACATTTCACCTTCAGCATTGTACCAAGCAGGGATTTGGTGGCCCCACCAGAGCTGACGAGAAATTACCCAGTCGTGGACATTTTCCATCCATTGGAGGAAGGTATCATTGAAACGCGGCGGGTAGAATTCAACCTTGTCTTCTGTATCTTGGTTGGCAATAGCATTTTTCGCCAATTGATCCATCTTGACGAACCATTGAGTTGACAAGCGTGGTTCCACCACAACACCTGTACGCTCTGAGTGACCAACACTGTGGACACGTTTTTCGATTTTTACAAGGGCACCGATTTCTTCCAACTTGGCAACGACTGCCTTACGAGCTTCAAAACGGTCCATGCCTGCAAATTCAAAGGCCAAATCATTCATAGTTCCGTCGTCGTTCATGACGTTGACTTGTGGCAAGTTATGACGTTGACCAACCAAGAAGTCGTTTGGATCATGGGCAGGCGTGATTTTTACAACACCAGTACCAAACTCAGGATCGGCATGTTCATCCCCAACGATTGGGATTAATTTATTAGCGATTGGAAGGATGACGTTTTTACCAATCAAGTCCTTGTAGCGTGGATCTTCTGGATTTACCGCAACGGCTACGTCTCCAAACATAGTTTCAGGACGAGTTGTCGCTACTTCAAGGGCGCGTGAACCGTCTTCCAGCATGTAGTCCATGTGGTAGAAGGCACCTTCGACATCCTTGTGGATAACTTCGATATCAGAAAGGGCTGTGCGAGCAGCTGGGTCCCAGTTGATGATAAACTCACCACGGTAGATCCAGCCTTTCTTGTAAAGGTCCACGAAGACCTTGCGAACGGCTTTTGACAGACCTTCATCAAGAGTGAAACGCTCACGAGAGTAGTCTACAGAGAGACCCATCTTACCCCATTGTTCCTTGATAGTAGTGGCATATTCGTCTTTCCATTCCCAGACCTTATCGAGGAATTTTTCACGACCGAGGTCATAACGGGTAATGCCCTCACCACGCAAGCGCTCCTCAACCTTAGCTTGAGTGGCAATACCCGCATGGTCCATACCTGGAAGCCAAAGCGTATCAAAGCCTTGCATGCGTTTTTGACGGATGATGATATCTTGCAAGGTTGTGTCCCAAGCGTGACCAAGGTGAAGTTTACCTGTAACGTTTGGTGGTGGAATGACGATTGAATAAGGCTTAGCCTTTTGATCGCCTGAAGGCTTGAAAACATCAGCGTCAAGCCATTTTTGGTAACGACCAGCCTCAACCTCGGCTGGATTGTATTTAGGTGAAAGTTCTTTAGACATGTGTTTGTCCTTTCTATAAATATAATCTAATTAAAATATCTATTTGAAGCCTCTATATAATATCTCCGTATTAAATATACAATTAATTTACTTAGCCCATAAGCAACAGCTATAGAAATTAGCAACATAGCAGATGAAACCAAAACTCCTGATGCAAAATTTGAAGACGATTGGCTATCAAATAAAGAGATAAGAAAAATTTTCAATTCATTTATTTGTTCTATTTTTTCATTTTTTATTAATTGTTTCGTTGATATAGAGGATATTATGTTAAATATAAACAATGTATTAAAACTCATCATTTGTAGCCAGTAAAGATGTTTTTTCATAAAAGGGGTAGGAGATTTTGAATAACCTTTTGGTATTATGCTATTCACTTCTCCTATAAAAGTTGGCAAAAGCATGGGTAAAAACCATGTTAAAATGCCAATTAAATCACTTTCAATCTGATCTAAAAGAATCAAAAAAATCGACAACAAACCAATCAAAGCCCAATTCGATAAGACTTTTTCTTTATCTTCTCCGCCTCTATCAATCCCTTCGCAAACAATTGTCCAAAAATAAACAGTAAAAGACATAAGCATTAAGTAAACCAAGGCTCTACTATCATTAAGAGAGCTGATTCGAAAAAACATAGATATGTATAAGCATATCGACATAATTGATATACCATATGCTTTAACATTCGAATTCCAAAATACTCTTCCTGATTGTTTGTGAATTCCATTTTGTTTTTTATAAAACCAAACTGATAAATATCCTCGAAAGGCAGGCAACAATATGAGTAATGCAGACATAGATAAAATAATAAAAATCCATTCTATGGTATCATAGGTTATTGGTAACTCATTTAAAAAATTATCAATCGTATTCTTATTATCTCGTATAATATATTTCAAAAAATAACATAGAAGAACAAAAAAAGTATCAAATAGATTGAAGACTACAAGTGCACTCCTACTTCTTTGAAGATAAGTTTTAAAACCTGTAAATCTTTGTTCAAATATTAAAACATAGGTTATAAGCAAGAATAACTGGCAAAAAATAGAAACAATTAGTAAATTTTTGAAATATATAGCTAATATAGTGGCTATAATGATTAATAATATGAACACAGCCCAATAAACTATTTTAGACTTCAAATTAATTGGCAATTTATTTAACCTAATGCCATACCCTAATATTAGGATCCCTATCAAGCCTTCTATTATCCAAATCGGAGATACAGGTAAATAATTATTTGGAACTAAAGATATAAAAAAAACAATAGGTACTAAAAGCAATAAAGAAATTAATAATAAGATTGGAACTAAAGCTATGAAATATGAAAGTATTTTTTTCATTTCTTTTCACTCCCCCACTCACTCCTCAGCAAGCCATATATCAGACTGTCACAGCGATTTCCTTGGGCATCTTTGCGGTCTCTTATGCGAGCTTCGAGGGTAAAGCCAAGTTTCTCTGCAACTCGTTGACTTTGAAGGTTATTACCAAAGCAAGTTAGTTCAATCTTGTGTAGTTTCAATTCTTTAAAAGCTAAATCAATCAAGGTACGTGCCGCTTCAGGAACATAATCTAGACCCCAATAGTCTGGATGTAAGATATAGCCAATCTCCAAGACATCATCCTCGTGACGACGAGGGAAATCAACAGAGCCGATGATAGTATCGGTCCCTTTAACCACTATGCCGTAACCAGCTGGGAGATTGTTCTTTTCATTACGCTCGGGAAGGATATGTTCTAGGTAATAAATCTCATCTTCCAAGGTCTTGACGGGCGGAAAGCCTGCTGGATAGGAAACTTCTGACCTACTGGCATAGTCAAAGATATCCACAACATCAGCCACGGTACGGACTCGTAAGACTAGCCGTTCGGTTTCTAAACGTTCTGGTAACTCTGCTCTTGTCATCCTTCTACCTCGCTTCCCATAAAAAAATGCCCCTGCCATCTACATGACAGGGACGAATGTGTTTATCCGCGGTACCACCCAATTTCGGGCAGATGCCCGCAACTCTAGTCTTTAAAACAAAAAGACACTTTTATTTCAATTTTTCATCCATCAGCAACCAGTTTTGACACATTTGTGGACTTCTCAGCACCGCCACTTTCTGTAAAATGTGGGATCCAAAACACCTCTAATGGCTCTATTGTAGCAAGTTTTTCTCGGAAATGCAAGACTCAAGAATGATTACTTGAAGCTGATTCCGTGCTCTTTTAATTTCTTAATGGTAGCTGGACCAATTCCCTTCAAGGCAAGGAGTTCTTTTTCAGTCCAATTTTTAAAGTCAGCAGCCGACTTGATGCCTTCATCATAGAAAGTCTTAGCACGGTCTACTGAGAGACCACCCAAAGTAGCTGCGAAATCTTCAACTGAATTGGCTACTTTTTGAGCTTGTTCCTTAGTCGCTTCTACTGCTTGTTCCACTTTTTTAGAGACAACTTTTCCTGCTTGGCTGGCAGATTTTTCTGCATGTTTCACGACTTTTTTGGTCTCTTCGACAACTTTGGTCACTGTAGTTGAAAAGGCACCTGAACGACGAAGGCTATTTCGCAATTGTTTTTTACGTTGGAGTTTCTTTGACATGATAAAATCCTTTCAATAAAAAATCCCTGCTCTTACAAGGATTTAATAAAGATATTCTATCAAGATTTTGGGAAAAAATCAAGAAAGGAAACAAGATTCCCCTTAAAAATCTAGCCGTTTTTTTCCTTTCAAACTAATTTAACAATGATTCGACTTCTTGATAAAATATGCAGTAATGTGCAAGACTGATTCACGTAAAAAGCTGATAAGGAGAACGATATGAATAACGAGAGTTACTTTGACGGTGGTCTTTTAAGCTACGTTGGACATGCTATCCTAGCCATGCTTATCATGGGCTTTACTGTTGGAATCGCTACACCATGGGCAGTTTGTATGATGCAAAACTGGAAGGTTAAGCACACTGTCATCGATGGACGTCGCCTTTATTTTGACGGAACAGGTTCTCAATTATTCGGGAACTGGATCAAGTGGTTCTTGCTCACCATCATCACCTTGGGCATCTATTCATTCTGGTTGCATATCAAAATGGAACAATGGATCACCAAACACACACATCACGTATAAACAGAAAAAGTGCGTTCATACGCACTTTTTGATTTGTAACGATTAGTAGTTTCTCTCGCCAAACAATCCTTCTGGCAAATCATGGAATCCCTTGCCTGCCTTGAAATTTTCAAACTTACCAAGCAAAAACTGGTAGGCATCCAAGCGACTCTCGTAGCGAATCATGGCATCTTTGGCACGTTCATCTTGGTCTTCTTCGTAGACTTTTTGACTTTCCTTGTGCGCCATGTCGTTGATCATGATCTGGGTATTGACCCAGGCTTCGAATTCCTTCATAAATTCCTGTTCGTAACTCATTGATTCTCCTTATTCTAATCCACGGAAATAGTCCGTATCAATCTCTCGGTAGGGCTGGATATCCTGAACATACTCCAACACCCCTTGAAATTCTCCGTTTTCATCGTGTACCGCAGCATAGGTGATGTGGACAAACTTGCCTCGCGACTCTGACTTGAACCACATTTCATACTTGTCCTTGACCCCTTCACGAAGACCTTTCATAACGGCCTTCACCTTTTCTAGGTACTTGGGCGGATGGCAGAGTTCAACATTGCGCCCAACTTGGGACGGCGTCCGTTTGAAAATCATCTCATCAGCTGGCGCATTGTCATTATAATACTGGAAAATATCGTCTTTATTGACAAAAGTAATCTCCATAGGGAGGTGATTGAGGATGAGATTGGCCTGCTCGACGGAGAGATAACCATTGCCAAAAGCCTGTTGGCTATGGCGGTCCAGCACTGCTTCCTTTTCCTTAGGGGTAAAGGTAATGGTGAACTGGCCTTCTGGTGTATCGATAACTTGCTGAACTTGACCTTCTGCCGTGTCTAGTTGTACTGTCTCCTCGGCACTCTTTTCCTCAACAAAGCTCTGTCGTTCTGGCACCCATTTCTCTGACGGACGGATGATGGCATAGCCGTAGGCATCGCTCTCCTCCGCAATCTGAATCCAGTCATCCTGGGTGAAAGACTCAAGGAGAATCATGAGGAGGATGGACTCTTCCTTGAAAATCATACTTTCAAACTCTGTCGCAAAAGCTTCAAAGGCCTCCTTTACAGTGGAAATCGCCACTTCTGGTAGTGCCTTAGCCGTCGCTAGAGCTGTCTGAAAGAGTTCTCTGATCTGATCATCCACTCCCCACATGACTTTAGGAGGTGAATCGTGACCATAGCGCTCCATGATGGGAAAAAAGAGCTCTTCCTTGCGCTGATAATGGATGTCAAATTGCCCCAACAGCCCCATTTGACGAACCAAACCCTTGCGCATCTCCGCCAGCATTTCCTCGTCTTCCATAGACTCATAGGTATCTAACAATCTCCGAATGCGAATCAAAGCTGCACGGAGAGCCAGATTTTCATCCTTGAAGACGCGAACTGGGTGGCCAGGGTGTTCGGTATCCTCCACTTCGACACCCTTAACAGCGTTTTTAAAAAGATTGGCATGGACATCACAGAGCTCCATGACATCTTCAAAGGTGACACCTGAGTCTGAGTTCATCAGCTCGTGCTCCATGAGGGAAATCTCGATGGCTGAAACACCCGTAAAAGTCGCATCAAAACGCTCCTGAACCGACTCAGGAGAGGCGCCATTATGCAATTCTAACAAAATATCCCGTAGGATATGAATCCGTTCATCTGCCATTAGTCTAATCCAATCACTTCATAGCCATTCGCTTCCAGTGTGCGGACAATCTTGTCCATAGGCGTTCCTTCGAGCTTAGAACCCTGCTTCAGTGATACTTTGCGACCGACTGTATTGCGCATCAAGGGATTAGCAAGTGGTTTAAAACCGAGCTCCACTAGGATTTCCAAAACTTCTGGGTGCTTGTCTACCACTTCTGCAACGGGTATTGACACATCGATGATATTGTCCATGACGACCTCCATTGTATGTTCTAATACTCAATGAAAATCAAAGAGCAAACTAGGAAGCTAGCCGCAGGTTGCTCAAAACAGTGTTTTGAGGTTGTGGATAGAACTGACGAAGTCAGTAACCATACCTACGGCAAGGTGAAGCTGACGTGGTTTGAAGAGATTTTCGAAGAGTATAAAATGATTTTACTGCTTATATTATACCATATGGGGAGAGATTAAAAAACTAGCAGAAGAGTTCCTGCTAGTTTCTTTCATTTCAAGTTATTCCTTATCCTCTGGTTTTGCGAGCCACTGGGCTACATCCATCAGCTTGTCAGCAAGCAGTACTTTCCCGAAACCTACTAGAGCATTGTCGTCTTTTTTCATGTTCTTCAGAACTTTGACGCTTTGCATCACAAAAAAGTAATTCCCGTAAGTCTTGGCTAGAATTTTAATGAATCCCATATTACTCTCCTTCGATGATTTCTACCTCTTTTCGGATAGTATCAACGTCTCTTTGATATTGCACTTCATTGTAGTTGACTAGCTTGGACAATTCCCGTTGCAATCTTTCTCCCATCGGTTTCATGGTCGCAAAGGTTAAGCCCCCAGAAATGACTCCACCTAGGATAGGAATCACTTTCCCCATCCCTTTGGCTAGGCCTCCTTTTGTCAGATTGACTCCAAAAATTTTCAAAACTTTTTCTAAAATTGGATACCAAAGAGTTTTTGTCAAGGCTTTCTTGTTCACTACTTTTATGACTTGCTTGGCTACTGTCACACCGCCTGATCGAAGCAGGGCACCTGCGCCATTTACTCCCAGCATCACACCGAGATATAGTAGGAGTGTGTTTTTAGCTTCCTCGCTTAACTCATTGCGCGATGCCCAAAGATCATCAAATCCGTAAATATAGCCTAGTTCTTGAGCTAATTTCAATGAAAAAGCATAAAACTGGGCTACGTCTGTCGGGATAGTGATCGCCATGGCAAGGCCTCCAGGTAGACCAGCCAAAACCGAAGTTCCACTGGCTAACAGGACATTATCCTTAATACAGGCCTTGGCCACTCTATCCAAGCTTTCCTGAGGCAACAAAGAAGTCGGCCCTTGTTCTAATAAGGTTGCAATATCCTTGCGATCTAATTCCTTAGAAAACTTTTCCACCAAAAATTTCTCTCGATCAACTTTGACTACGGGTAATTTCACCACTTGTTGCAGTACTTGCATAGCTATATCTTGTTTAGCCATATATCTCTCCGTTTTTCATTTATATCAAGCTTTATCATATCATACTATTTGAAATATACAAATTTTTTAAACCGATTTTTATCAGATAGATACATTATCAGATAGCAATTATCAAACTCTGACAACAAAAAAGAGGGTATCCCCTCCTTCTTAGTTCTTATCCAGATTGCGTAGCATCTCGTCAATCTTGTTTCCATATTCAATGGACTCATCTTTGACGAAGGTTAAATCTGGGATTTTGTACAATTTCAAATTGCGACCAAGTTCACGTTTGATGGTACCAGTTGCTTTTTCAAGCCCGATTTGAGCTTTTTGGTTATCCGAAGCAAGGTTACTCAAAATGGTGTAGTAAACCTTGGCAACAGACAAGTCACCCAGCATCTGAACATCTGTAATGGTCACACCTTGGACACGCGGATCACGGACTTTCTTTTGCAAAATCTCATTGACTTCGCGCTTGATTTCCATGCCCACACGATCCGTACGGAAATGATTTGCCATGATATTCCTTTCTCTACTTTGAACCAAAAGCTAGGCCAGCAGACCTAGCTATTTTTATTAGATAGAGGAACTAGAGCCATTTGAATCTAGGAAACAAGCCTTAGATAGAACTAAGGGTTCATCAAGGCGCTGTTGACGACGAGTCAAATCGGCTATCGTTTCTCTATTATCGTTTGATTTCTTCCATGATATAAGCCTCAATCACATCATCAGTCTTGATATCATTGTAGCCATCAATCATCAATCCACCTTCACGACCGTTTGTAACTTCTTTGACGTCGTCTTTGTAGTGTTTCAAGCTTGCGAGTTCTCCGTCATAGATAACGACACCGTCACGGATAACACGGACTTTCGAGTCACGGGTAACTTTACCGTTGATAACCATGAATCCACCGATGGTTCCCACTTTAGATACCTTGAAGGTTTCACGGATAACTGCTTCACCAATAACTTTTTCTTCGAATTCTGGATCCAACATCCCTTTCATGGCTTCTTCCATCTCTTCGATAACCTTGTAGATAATGCTGTGGAGACGGATTTCTACATCGTCAGCTTCCGCTTGTTGACGCGCTTGTGGTGTAGGGCGTACGTTGAAACCAACGATAAAGGCATTGGAAGCTTCCGCAAGGGTCACGTCAGATTCGTTGATAGCACCGACTGCCGAGTGGACGATGGTAACTTTGACACCTTCCACATCGATCTTTTGAAGTGAGGCAGAAAGGGCTTCAACAGAACCTTGTACGTCGGCCTTGATGATGACATTGACTGACTTGAGCTCACCTGCCTTAAGCGTATCAAAGAGGTTTTCAAGGCTGACACGTTGGGTAGCTTGACGTTGTTTCATGAGGGCACGTTTTGCACGCTCTTCACCGGCTGCACGCGCAGATTTTTCATCTTCGTAAACGGCAAAGTGGTCACCTGCCATTGGCGCTTCGTTCAAACCTGTAATAGAAACTGGTGTTGATGGGCCTGCAACCTTGACACGACGACCAAGGTCATTGGTCATAGCACGGACACGACCGAAGGTATTTCCGACAACGATTGGGTCTTGGACATTCAAGGTACCTTGTTGGACAAGAAGGGTTGCGACCGCACCTTTTCCTTTATCCAAGCGCGCTTCGATAACCGTACCGATCGCACGCACTGTTGGGTCTGCTTTGAGTTCTTGGATTTCAGCCACAAGAAGGACTGTTTCCAACAATTCTTCGATATTTTGGTTGAATTTAGCTGAGATTTCAACAAATTCAGAATCTCCACCCCAGGCAGTTGACATAACACCATGCTCTGCCAATTCACCGATAACACGTTCTGGATTGGCACCTGGTTTATCAATCTTGTTGATAGCTACGATGATTGGAACGTTGGCCGCTTTTGAGTGGTTGATGGCTTCGATAGTCTGAGGCATAACCCCGTCATCGGCCGCCACGACCAAGATGGTAATATCGGTAACAGATGCACCACGCGCACGCATCGATGTAAAAGCCGCGTGTCCTGGTGTATCAAGGAAGGTAATCTTCTTGCCATTTTCCACGATTTGGTAGGCACCGATATGCTGAGTGATACCACCTGCTTCACCTGTCGCAACACGAGAGTTACGAAGGGTATCTAGAAGGGTTGTTTTACCATGGTCAACGTGTCCCATGATGGTTACAACTGGTGGACGCTCAACCAATTCATCTTCATTAAGATAGCCATCTTCGACAAAGAAACGTTCGATGTCGGCATTATCCACTTCAACCTTTTGTTTGGCTTCGATACCGTAATCCACCATGAGGAGTTCGATGGTTTCTCCATCTAAGGATTGGTTTTGTGTGGCCATCACACCCATCATAAAGAGTTTCTTAACGATTTCAGCTGGTTCACGTTTAATACGTTTTGCGATTTCCGCAACAGTCATACCATCTGTATACTCAAATTCTGTTGGCAATTCGTGGAACTTACGCTCTGTAACAGGTTTTGGAGTCTGGTTACGGTTGTTTTGCTTGTTCCCTTTTTTATTTTTCTTGTTGTTATTCCAGTTACTATTTCTTTGATTTCTCACTTGATTCTGACTACTTCGATTCTTTTGTTGTTTTCTAGGACCATCTTCTTCGTGATCATAATCGTCACGTTCTTTGTCTGGTCGAGCTTGTTTTTTACGACGTGTATCCACTGGCGCTTCTTTCGCTACAGGAGCTACTGTTATAGCTGGCTGCGTTTGTTCAGCTAGCTTAGCAGCTTCTTCAAAGATTTCCTCTGGCTCCTTGCGTTTGTTAGCTTGAGCCAAGGCTTCTTTGGCTGCTTGCGATTGTTTGAAGCGCTCCTCGCTTGAGCGTGCGTACTCTGCATTTTGCTCTGCTTTTAGGGCTGCTGCACGGGCTTTAAAGTCAACACGTGGGCCAGCTTGTTTTGGCTGGAAGTCTTGTTGCTGACGGCGATCATTGCCACGATTCCCTTGACCTTGTGGTTTTTTCCCTTGGTCGTTAAATCGGCGATTGTCGCGGTTTCCTTGACCAGGTTTGCCACCATTACGACCATCGTTTTTCTGACGGTTGCCGTTTTGTTGTTGGTCACGGTTGTTGCCCTTGTTTTGTTTGCGTCGCTCTGCCTGCTCTTTGGCACGCGCCTCACGCTCCGCCTTGAAGTTTCGACTCTGTGGTCTTGCGGCCACTACTTTTTCTTCCTTAGGAGCTGCAGGTGTAGCTGATTTGCTTTCTTCCTTAGGAGCTGCAGGTGTAGCTGATTTGCTTTCTTCCTTAGCGGCAGCTGGTTTAGCTGATACAGGCTTTTCTGCTTTCTTTTCTACACTTGCTTTTGGTGCTACAGGTTTTGCTTCTGCTTTAGGAGCAGGTGCAGGTTTAAAGCTAGCTGCGATTTGTTCAGCAGCAGCAGCTTCCACGCTCGATGAGTGGCTTTTCACATCCAAGCCCAACTCTTTTGCACGCGCTACAACTTCTTTACTTTCTTTTCCAAGCTCTTTTGCGATTTCGTACAATCTTTTCTTAGACAAATCATGTCCTCCTCTTCTATTCCATAAGAGACCTCATTTTCTTTGTAAATCCAGCATCTGTCACAGCCAAAACCTTTCTCGGTTTCCCGACTGCTATGCTTAATTCCAGTGTTGAAAACACGGTTATAACTTCTACTTGATAATAGTCACTTTTATCTTGAATCTTCTTGGTTAGATTAGGGCCAGCATCATGGGCTAGAAAGACTAGCTTAGCTTTCTGGTCTTGAATGGCCTTGACCACCAATTCCTCACCCGATATGATCCGGCCTGCTCGTTGAGCAAGTCCCAAGAGATTGCTTATCTTTTGCTTATTCAAGTCCTAACTCTCTTCTTTTCACTTTGTGATCCACATAAGCGATCAACTCGTCATAAAAGCTTTCTTCCACTTCCATGTTAAAGCTGCGGTTAAAGACTTTCTTCTTTTTTGCCTCTAGGGCTTCTGTATTGTCTAGCTTGATATAAGCGCCACGGCCATTGGCCTTGCCTGTCGGATCGATAAAGACCTGTCCTTCTTTGTTCTTGACAATGCGGAGCAAATCACGTTTATCAATCACTTCGTTGGACACAACAGACTTGCGCAAAGGGATTTTTCTTGTTTTCATCTTTCCCTCCTCTAGCAGCTTTTATTCTTCTGTCAATTCATCCGCATCTGCGTAATCCACTTGACCTGCTTCTTCCATAGCTTCAAACTCACTGGCTGACTTGATATCGATACGGTAACCTGTCAAGTGAGCTGCTAAGCGAACATTTTGTCCACGACGACCGATGGCAAGAGAAAGCTTGTTATCAGGTACAACGACCAAGGCACGTTTGCTGTCATTTTCATCAAAGATAACTTGGTCAACCTCTGCAGGTGCGATGGCATTGTAGATAAACTCAGCTGGATCCGCTACCCACTCGATAACGTCGATGTTTTCTTCGACAGGAATCATGCGGTCGCTCTTAGCATCGTAACGAGCTGGGTGGAATTTGCTGGTGATTTTCTTGATATTGGCACCACCACGTCCAACGATTGTCCCGATAGCGTCCACGTTTGGATTGTGGCTACGAACGGCAACTTTCGTACGGTCACCAGCTTCGCGGGCTACGCTCATGATTTCGACAGTTCCATCATACACTTCTGGAATTTCTTGCTCCATCAAACGTTTGATCATTTCTGGATGGCTACGGCTAACAAATACGTTGACACCACGAGGATTGTCTTCAACCTTGTAAACGTAGACTTCGATACGGTCATGGGAAGCAAAAACTTCTCCAGGGATTTGGTCCTGTTTTGACAATTGGGCTTCGATGCTACCAAGGTTGACATAGATGAAGCGGTTGTCAAAGCGTTCTACTGTACCAGACATGATTTCTTGTTCATGTTCTTTGTATGTATTATAAGTGATGGCACGTGTTTGCTTGCGCATTTTTTCCATGATGGTTTGTTTAGCAGATTGGGCTGCTACACGACCAAACTCAGCTGGTGCTTCTTCAAACTTGATTTTGTCACCAAGCTCATAGGCTGAATTAATGGCAAGGGCATCTTTCAAGCTAATTTCCAAACGGCTATCAAATACTTCATCAACAACTTCACGGACAGTATAAACTGTAAAGTCACCCGTTTTTTCATTGAAGTCAATGGCTACGCTGTCAGATTGACCATAGCGTCTGCGATAAGCGGAACGAAGCGACTCTACTACTGCGTCGATGATGTCTTCTTTTTTGATTCCCTTGTCTTCTTCCAAAATGCGGAAGGCCTCTAGCATTTCTTTACTCATGTTCTTTTTACTTTTGAATCCTCAAAAGCTATCCTTTCTTTTCTATAGTTTTACTGCTAAACGTGCTTTTGATACTAAACTGTATGGAATTTGAACGGTTTTCTTACGTGTCTTGTCCATATATTCCATGGTCAACTCGTCTTCTTCAAAGGATACCAAAGTTCCTTCAAAGACTTTTTGCTTATCAATGGCTTGGTAGAGCCCGACATGGATGTATTTCCCAACAGCTCCAGCGACAGCATCCTTGGTTTTCAAAGGACGTTCCAAGCCTGGACTGGTGATTTCTAGGAAATATTGTTCTGGGAAGGGATCGGGCTTGATGGTGTCTAGGACAGGACTGATAATTTCTGTCAGGTCTGCCGTGTCGTTCAAGGTAATTCCTTCAGGTTTATCTACAAAAATACTGAGAATCATGTCACTGTCAATCTTTCCATACTCGATATCCACGAGTTCGAAAGGCGCTTGGATGACAGGTTCTACAACTTCTCTGACTAATTCTACGATTGTTGCGATTGTGTCCACCTCCTCATAAGCAAGAGGCGAAGATATTTCCCCGCCTCTCTTTCTTATATTCTTACTATCAGTATAGCACGTTTGTCAATTTATGTAAAGCATAAGCACTCAAACGGCTAGTTTTCAAGCTATTTTTTAAAATTCTGCCTCAACACGGTAGATCACTTGACCCTTGTTGGAGAATTTTTGCTCATATTCCGTCATGACATTGCCTTCAAAATCACTGGCATGTAAGTCCAACCAAACCCCGTTCAGTTTCATGCCGTACTGAGAAAAACTCACCAGGCTGTACTCAAATAAGCCACGATTGTCTGTCTTGAAATGGATTTCCCCATTCTCAGGTAAGATGCGCTTGAAGGTATCCAAGAAACTCTTGTAGGTCAGACGGCGTTTTTCATGGCGTTTTTTAGGCCAGGGATCTGAAAAGTTTAGGTAGAGACGATCAATCTCACCGTCTTCAAAGTAGTCCGTCAAATCTGAACCATCTACCCACAACAACTTGATATTAGGAACTCCAACTTCTAATACCTTATCCAAGGCATAACTTAACACCGACTTTTGGATGTCAATCCCGATATAGTTGATGTCAGGGTTTTGTTTGGCCATTCCTGATACGAAGGCTCCTTTCCCACTTCCAACTTCAACATGAATAGGATGATCATTTCCAAACAAGTCTCGCCATTTCCCTTTAGCTTCCAAGGGATTGAGGACAACATACTGGGGATTAGCCTCTAGTAACTCTGTCGCCCCTTTACGATTTCTAACTCTCATCTTTTCTTTCCATACTTGTCACGGAAGACACGCAAGGCATAAATCTCCCGGTTTACATTGTCTAAATCTTGATTTTCACAGTATTTGGCAATCTGGTTCAAGTAAGAATACTGACCATACCAATACAATTTATCTAACACTGTCTGATTGTACTTATAGCCGTAGTCTCTCAACCATTGGCGCCACTGATGATCCGGAATGTAGTGGCATAGCAAATGCGCTACATCAAACATACGATCCGTCAGACGAACCGAATCCCAATCCACTAGATAAACGAGTCCACTCTCTGTCTCAATCCAATTACTATGACGAAGATCCCCATGCACAATCGTTGCATGGTCTTCTCTAAAACCTGGAACCGTCTTACCTAGCTCAGCAATCACACTGTTCAAATAGTGGTTCTGCTTCAAGATTTCTGGAACTCCCTGCTGCCAAGAACGTAGCAAATCAACTGGTGTTTCCATGGTGTATCCCAAACGGCTCAACTGCTTCATCAAAGGACGCGAGCGGTGAAGGCGGTTCAAGATATTGATAATCTGCTTGCGATTCATATCGTAGGGGGTCAAGATTTTACCCGTCAGCCATTCCTGAGCACACATATCACGGCCATCTGGCAAACGACGAGTCCATAGTAATTGAGGAGCGATTTGTTCTCTGGCTAGGCCAGGTAGGATTGGAGAGGTGTTCATTTTTACAAAGACGCGCTTCCCATCAGGGTAGCTTCCCATATAAGCTTTGCCACTCTTCCCAGGGATAGGGGTCAGCGTTAGCTCATTATCACCCAAGTCCATTTCTTTCCTCCGTATAAAGTTTCCTTACTATTCTACTAGTTTTTGGTCTATTCGTCAACCAATCTTTTTAGTTGGTAAGGCAAATAAAACAATTGTAGGAAAAGACTAGCTCCTACAAGAGCCAACAAGGCTATTTTTTCTTGAAAAACCACTGCTCCGACCAGTAATTCCAGCAAAAGAACTGCACTTCCCACACCGACTACAATCTGTTTCAATCCCTTTTCTTTCTCCCCTTTTTCTAATGGAAAGAGCTGGGTCAAGTATTGGTAGTCAAAGGCATGATAGAGGGCCAGTAACTGAAAGAGCAAGAGGTAATTAAATAGAACCACCACTGCTGTCGCAATCCAAGATTGCTCGATAAAGAGCAAAGCTAACAAGGATAGGAGCAAAAGACGCAAACTAAGCGCAAAGAGGTCTCCATTTCGCAGATAAGAGCGGAGATAAAGATTTTGCCAAATCTTCCCAGGCACCTTTTGAACAGTCTTTAGGATGAAATCTAGATAAGCGCGACGTTTGACACTATTTGAAACGCCCTTGACCTGAGTAAAGAGAGCAAAGAAACGAAGCAAGACTTGCTTGCGCTTGCTTTCTTGGGAGATCACATAGTCCCAGTCGATTCCAGTCTCAGTAAAAAAATTACTGGCTTTTTGACGAAAGAGCAGGTATTTCCCAGCTCCCAATAAAAGCACATAGATGAGAAAAACTGGCAAGCCATAACCCATGGCTAAAAATAAGGGCGCAAATAAAAGCAAGAAAAGGGTTTGGACCAAGAGCCAAAAGACCAGTGAGCGCACTGTCTGCCCTTTGAGGTGAGACTTAACCTCCTCTTCACTGACTAAGAGAAAGAGCTTATCCGGTCCTTCCATGTAGGTCGCGATTCCTCCCCAAGCCAAAAGCAAGGCAGATACAATCCCAAAAAACAAGAGGATAGGCCAGTGGTTTTCAGGAAAATGTTGCAGGAGTTGACTGTACTGGTAAGCTAGAAAACCGATAAGAACTAGCAGGAACAAGACAAAGTGGTCATTGAGAACATAACGGAGATAACCGACACATTCCTTACGAAAAGCCTGCTTTCGCTTTAAAAACAAGTCTTTCATAGCTCCTCCTCTTTGGTCAGAGCCAAGTAAATATCATTCAAACTCGCTTCAGGCATGTCAAAGGCTTCGCGGAGTTGCTGGAGGTTCCCCTGAGCCCGCACCTCTCCCTTGTGGAGGATGACAAAGGCATCACACATCTTCTCCGCCGAATCCAGCACGTGGGTACTCATGAGGATAGACTTACCTTTTTGCTTTTCTACTTCCAAAAGCTGAATCAAGTCAGAAATGGCCAGCGGATCGAGGCCAAGAAAAGGCTCATCAACGATAAAGAGGCTCGGATCCACCACAAAAGCACAGATAATCATGACCTTCTGCTTCATTCCTTTGGAAAAATGCACTGGAAACCAGTCCAATTTTTGGTCCAGACGGAACATTTTTAACAAAGGTTCCACACGATCAAAAGCCACTTTTTGCTCAATACCATAGGCCATGGCAACCGTCTCGATATGCTCTCTGAGGGTCAATTCCTCATACAGACTAGGCGTTTCTGGGATATAGCCAATCTGTTTGCGATAGCTGGTCGCATCTTCTCGCAGGGTAAGACCGTTAATCTTGATTTCCCCACTGTAAGGTGTTAACAGACCAATAATCTCATTAATTGTCGTTGATTTCCCAGCACCGTTGAGACCAATCAAACCGACCAACTGCCCACTTTCAACGGTAAAGGACACATCTTTCAAGACAGGGACATGAACATAGCCTCCTGTCAGGTTTTTAATTTCTAACATATTTTCTCCGAATCTGGTATAATGTAGCTATATTATATCAAAATTCAATACAGTAGAGGTGGATTTTATGTCAGATTGCATTTTTTGTAAGATCATCGCAGGGGAGATTCCTGCTTCAAAAGTATACGAAGATGAGCAGGTTCTTGCCTTTCTTGATATCTCTCAAGTAACGCCTGGACACACTCTCATTGTACCAAAAGAGCACTATCGCAATCTTTTGGAGATGGATGCCCCAAGTGCCAGCCAACTCTTTGCCCAAGTGCCACTGGTAGCTCAAAAAGTTATGAAAGCTACCAAAGCTGCTGGTATGAACATCATCGCCAACTGTGAGGAAGTTGCTGGTCAAACGGTCTTTCATACTCACGTGCATCTCGTACCTCGCTACGGTGCAGAAGATGACCTCAAGATTGACTTTATCGCCCACGAACCCGACTTTGACAAACTTGCCCAAGTCGCTAAAACCATTAAAAACGCTTAAGGAGATGCCATGAAACTATCCAATCTATTGCTATTCGCAGGAGCTGCAGCTGGAAGTTATTTTGTCGTGAAAAATCGCCAAGCCATTCAGGATGAAGTGCTAGATACAACTGACCGCGTCGAAGCTATCAAGGCTGATTTGGATATCATCCAAAACAGCCTGCAAATCATTGACCAACAAAAAGCCCTTATCAAGGAATACCAAAAAGATTTGACCTACAAGTTCAAAGTCTTAGAAAAAGATTTCCAAACCAGAATGGCGGTCCTCCAAGAAGAAAAACAAGAATAAGAAAGCCTCCAACTTTCCTTAATTCCATTTTGGGTTACTAGATTTGAACAGAAAAAGGAGGCAATGAAAATGAAACAGTTTGTAAAAGTTCTAGCGAAGGTCATCGCGATCCCTTGCGGCTGCCTCTGCCTGCTTGCAGCCCTAGCATTTCTACTAGTGGCCAATCTTTTCAAGGCTTCACCGAGCGACATCCGTGAGGGGAATGAAGCCTTAAAACAAATCTTTATCTCTCTTGACATGCCTCCTAAGAAAGTAGAATCAAATGGAAGGTATCAATTTGAGGGTGGAGGCCTAGATTTTTATGTTACTTTCTCAGACGAGGTCATCAATAGTCACCCCGTCCTAAAAGAAAGTCCAAAACTCACCAAAAACCGACTTAAAGTCTATGTCCTCCAGACAGGAGAGATTTCCTACTATAAAGTAGGAAACAACTTGTTCAATCACGGTTTAATACAATTTTTAAAGGAGGAGGGCGAGAAGTATTTCCAAGAAAAAGGAAAGAAATCAAAATCTTCTTACACAATTCTAAATTGGAAAGATCAAGAAAGTCTTAAAAAGGGAATTGCATTCTATGAAAAAGCTTTGACCTTAGTAGATATTCAGGATAATTCGGCGATTAAGCGCATTGACACCGTCACCGTTAAGCCTGGAAAGGAAGAGGAATTCAAGCAACTCATTCAGGAGATGGATACTGCTGGCTTGCTCACTCAAAAGTATAAATAGTAGACTAATTGGAGAATGATTGCTCGATGCTAAATTTCCCAAGATTATACAAAAAAAGAGCCCGCCGGCTCTTTTTACTTTATTCTCCTTCAAAGGCATCTTTTATATGATCAAAGAAGCCTTTTTTCTTTGGATTGACTTTCAAGTCACCTGCAGCTGCGAATTCTTTAAGCGCTGCTTTTTGGCGGTCGTTCAAACCTGTCGGAGTCACGACATTGACAGTAACGTATTGGTCACCAACAGCACCGCCACGAAGGCTTGGTGCTCCCTTGCCACGTAGACGGAATTTCTTGCCAGTCTGTGTTCCTTCTGGGATAACCAATTCAACATCTCCATGCACGGTTGGAATTTCAACAGTATCTCCAAGAGTAGCTTGGACAATATTGAGGTTTAACTTGTAGAAAATAGTTGTTCCTTCACGTTCAAACTTATCGCTAGCTTCTACTGAAACCACCACGTACAAGTCTCCGTAAGGTCCACCGTTAAAGCCTGCTTCACCTTGACCCGCGAGGCGGATTTGTTGGCCTGTTTCCACACCAGCAGGGATTTTTACATGCACGCTATGAGCTTGTTTTTCATGACCTGTTCCGTGACAAGTTGTACATGGATCTTTAATTTCTTTTCCGCGACCATGACAGACATCACAGGTTACTTGGCGACGCATCATACCAAGCGGAGTCTGTGTATCGACATTAATAACACCAGCGCCATGACAGCGTCCACAAGTGACTGGACTTGTCCCTGGCTTAGCACCAGATCCGTTACAGGTACGACAGCTGGCTTCACGATTGTATTTAACTTCTTTTTCTGTTCCAAAGATAGCTTCTTCAAAGGTCAAGTTCACACGGTACTGGAGGTCATCCCCTTGACGAGGAACGTTTGGATTGCGTGAAGCTCCGCCTCCCCCGAAAAAACTTGAAAAGATATCTTCAAAACCACCGAAGCCACCTGCTCCGTCAAAGCCACCGAAACCACCGGCACCACCAAAGCCACCGTTGGCACCTGCAGCACCATACTGGTCGTAAGCTGCACGTTTTTGGTCGTCACTCAAAGTCTCATAGGCTTCTTGAACTTCCTTGTATTTTTCCTCAGCACCAGGCTCCTTGTTGATATCTGGGTGGTATTTTTTTGAAAGCTTACGATAAGCCTTTTTGATCTCGTCTGCCGAAGCGTTTTTTGACACCCCCAGACGATCATAAAATTCAGTATTGTTCATACAAGATACTAAGAGCGAACAGAAAGCGACTGAAATTTAGGAAACCGACAAGAAATCCTGATTTCTTAGGAGGTTTATCTAATTTCCAAGCTTTCCGCTCGAGTTCAATTACGAACACCCTTATTCCTTTCTGTTAATCTTACGGAACGAAACCTCAATCTAGGTCGGGTTCAATTCCTTTCTTTGTATATTGATGATAAAAACTCAAATAAATTAGGTTCGGCACCTTTTTACCGAAAAACAGAGGCTGGGTTGCAACCTCTGGATTTCTTCCTATCATTATTACATTTAGACAAAGTACTTTAGTAATTCGTCATTCTTAACGAGTTAGGCTTAACTGAGTTTCGGCTAAAAACTTCGGAAAAAAGATAAGCCATCGTTTGTGCATCGCACAAGGCGATGGCTTCCTATTTTTCTTTCGTTTTCTTAACGCCTCAACACCTTACTTCTCTGTAAACTCTCCGTCTACGACGTCATCGCCTGCGTTTCCTGTTGCTTGTGCGCCTTCTGCTCCTGCTTGAGCTTGTTGTGCTGCTGCGGCTTGTTCGTAGAGTTTAACAGCAAGCCCTTGAGCTTTTTCGTTCAATGCTTCAAGTTTTGCTTTCATTTCGTCCAAGTTGTTGTCTTCTTGCGCTTTCTTAAGGTCATCAAGGGCAGCTTGGGCAGCATCACGTTCTGCATCGAAGCCTTTTCCTTCAGTTTCCTTGATTGTCTTTTCAGTCGCAAAGATTGCTTGGTCTACTTCGTTACGAAGGTCTACTTCTTCTTTACGTTTCTTATCTGCTTCAGCGTTTGCTTCTGCATCTTTCATCATGCGGTCGATTTCTTCATCAGTCAAACCTGAGTTAGATTGGATAACAATAGTTTGTTCTTTTTGAGTTCCAAGGTCTTTGGCTTTAACAGATACGATACCGTTCTTGTCGATGTCGAAAGTTACTTCGATTTGAGGAATTCCACGAGGTGCAGCTGGGATATCTGTCAATTGGAAGCGTCCAAGAGTCTTGTTATCCGCTGCCATTGGGCGTTCACCTTGAAGAACGTGGATATCAACGGCTGGCTGGTTGTCTGCTGCAGTTGAGAAGACTTGTGATTTAGAAGTTGGGATTGTAGTGTTGCGATCAATAAGTTTTGTGAAGACGCCACCCATTGTTTCGATACCGAGTGATAATGGTGTTACATCAAGAAGGACAACATCTTTCACATCACCAGTGATTACACCACCTTGGATAGCAGCACCCATGGCAACAACTTCGTCAGGGTTTACTGATTTGTTTGGTTCTTTACCAGTTTCAGCCTTAACAGCTTCTACAACGGCTGGGATACGAGTTGAACCACCAACAAGGATAACTTCGTCGATTTCTGACAAGCTCAAACCTGCATCTGAAAGGGCTTGACGAACTGGAACTTTTGTACGTTCAACAAGATCACGAGTCAAATCGTCAAATTTCGCACGAGTCAAAGTCATTTCCAAGTGAAGAGGTCCAGCCTCACCAGCAGTGATGAATGGCAAGCTGATTTGTGTTGAAGTTACACCAGAAAGGTCTTTCTTAGCTTTTTCAGCCGCATCTTTCAAACGTTGCATTGCCATCTTGTCAGTAGACAAGTCAATACCATTTTCTTTCTTGAATTCTGCTACCAAGTGGTCGATGATTTTTTGGTCAAAGTCGTCACCACCAAGTTTGTTGTCCCCCGCAGTTGACAATACGTCGAAGACACCGTCACCCAATTCAAGGATAGATACGTCGAATGTACCACCACCAAGGTCGAATACCAAGATTTTTTCTTCTTTGTCAGTCTTGTCCAAACCGTAAGCAAGAGCTGCTGCAGTTGGCTCGTTAACGATACGTTCTACTTCAAGACCAGCGATTTTACCAGCGTCTTTTGTTGCTTGACGTTGAGCATCGTTGAAGTAAGCTGGAACTGTGATAACCGCTTTGGTTACTTTTTCACCAAGGTATTCTTCAGCGTAACCTTTCAAGTATTGAAGGATCATAGCTGAGATCTCTTGTGGAGTGTATTCTTTTCCATTTGCAGAAACTTTTTCAGAAGTTCCCATCTTAGATTTGATAGAGATAACTGTATCTGGGTTTGTAACTGCTTGACGTTTTGCGGCATCACCAACGATGATTTCGCCATTTTTGAATGACACTACAGATGGAGTTGTGCGATTTCCTTCTGGGTTTGCGATGATTTTGCTTTCAGTTCCTTCAAGAACTGCAACTGCTGAGTTTGTTGTACCTAAGTCAATACCGATAATTTTAGACATGTGTTTTTCTCCTTAAATTTTATATTCTTTCTTTTTGATACTCTTCTTAGGTGGCGACGCCGTCAGAGCTTGACTCGTCAATCTCTTTGACTAAACTTTGAGCCTAAGGTCTCAAAGTTTGCGCAAATAGCGCCACGGCGAAGAGTATCGTCCTTGGTTCGCTTTGCTCACTATTGCAAAGCTGAACAACTTTCTTAACTTTCTTCATAGTTTATTGTCATTTCGGACAAAATTTTTAAGCTCTGTTGCCTAGTTATATACTACTACCATGGCTGGGCGTAGGATGCGGTCATGGAGTTTGTAGCCTTTTTGAAAGACTTGGGCGATGGTATCTGCTGGATGTTCATCATCTGCTGGGAGAGTTTGGATGGCCATATGATAGTTATGGTCAAATTCGCCGTCAGCTGCGATTTCTTCGATTCCTTCTTCTTTCAAAGCGTAAACCAAGCTTTCTTGCACCATCTCCAATCCTTTTTTAACATCGTCTGTCAAACCTTCAACGGCTAGTGCACGTTCTAAGTTGTCGAGCGATGGTAAGATTGCTTTTGCCAGGTCTTGGCTACGATAACGTTGCAAGTTTTGACGTTCTTCATTGGCACGGCGTTGAATATTTTGCATTTCTGCATGAGCGCGAAGGTATTTATTTTCAAACTCATCTGCACGTTCATTTGCCAAGTCCAACTCTGACTTTTCAGGAGTTGTTTCTTCAGTTGTTTCCACAACTTCCTCTTCTTTCATTTCTTCATTTTTTATATCTTGGGCCATTTTCGCCTCCTTTAATGATTTCAATCTTAATGTACTTCGTAATGATTACTGCTGAGGTAGCGGTAAAAATCTGTCAACTTCATGGTCAAAACACGATTGACAACATTGACTTGATTGACCAATTGCTGGTAGTCCAGATTGACCGGACCGATAATCGCTAGAATTCCAAAACCTCGATCTCGATAAGGAATTAGGAATTTACTGCTAATCACTGCTAGGTTAGCTAGACAGGATTCCTGACTGTCCGCAACACGAACATTTTGCATCTGATCTTCATGCAGACCCTCACGAATCTCCAGAGCCACCTTTTGTGGATGATCAAAGAACTGATAGGCTGCTAGATTAGCAAAATTCAAGAGATTGACTTTTCCCGACACCACAATATTTTCGTTGAACATTTCTTTAAAGATGTGTTCAAAGAGATCCATGACATTGTCCGTTGTTGTAAAGTAACGTTGGATAATCTGTGGAATCTCCGTCCGAATCTTATAATGAATGTCCAGAACAGTGTGACCAAGGAAACGTTCCTGAATGATGCTCTTCAGTTTCAGCAAATCTTCCTGCAAGAAGTTCCTTGGAATCAAAAACTGACTGGTAACCGTTCGAGACTCGTCTAGGGTGAAAACTGCAAGAGCAGTATGTTGTCCTAGAACGACAATATCGAAGGCCGTCAGGCGCTGTCTGCTCGGCTCAACATCCAGTGCTACTACCGTACAGCCGCTCAGGTCTGTCAATAGATTAGCAGCCTCTTGCAGAATATCCTCCAGTTTGAAGAACTCCTGATCAAAGGCTTTGACAATCTCGTATACCTCATTTTCAGCCAGTCTGTCAAAAGCAAGCGAGTGTTTCACATAGTACTGAAATCCCGCGACACTTGGCATCCGACCGCTTGAGGTATGAGCCTTCTCAAGCAAACCCTGCTTCTCTAGAGCTGCCATGTCATTACGAATGGTAGCACTACTAGAATTGATAGACTCTTGTAGCGCCTTGGATCCGACAGGTTCGTGCGTTTTGGTAAAGATGTCAATAATCAGATTTAAAATATCCTGCTGACGCTCTGTAACCATCTCATCACTCCTCTCTGTCCGATCGATTAGCACTCTATGTACCCAAGTGCTAACTCATGATTCTATTATACACCCTTAGAAGAGAATGTCAAGATAAAAACTCAAAAATTAGCACTCTTTTACCAAGAGTGCTAAAAATCAGTCTGAAGACCTAGAACCTTGCTACTCATCTACCTGGTATTTCCTTTTAAGTCTGAAAAAACCATAGATTAGATAAGAAATTAAGCAAGTGTATAAAACGAAAATAATAAAGAAAGACTGAGACAAGTTCTCTCGATACAAACTCATGCAAACAACAAGACCACCTGAGAAAGCGGCTATACAGGAACGAAGTCTAGACCGCATAGCTTCCCATCTAAGAGCATTACGCATATAGACTTTCTCCTCTGAAAGTATATCAGAAGTTGGTTTACGAAGAATTGAATAAAAACCTGTTTCTATCAATTCCCAACCGCTATTTCTAAAATCTTGCAGTTCATGCTTATACTTTTTAAGAAATCTAGAATCATAGATATGATAGATGACATCATCTGGTTGGCATTGTTCAAAATAGAAAAAACCAAAACGGTTAGTTCTATATCTCCAACCTTTCAAGTGCATCTCATGTAAATATTCTTCTTCCTTGTCCAAATCAACAATGGTGAAAATCCTAAATTGTATCTTGCTATTCATTGTCTTACCTCCAAATCAGAAAACATACATGGTTTTATTTTTCAGATAATTCTTTCCACTTTTGAAACAAGCTCCAAAAAATATAAGAAATCTGAACCGCAAAAACTATCAATAAAACACAATCTATTATGACAATCAAAAACATTCCCCAACTGAAAGAACTAGCTCCACTGACAAACTTTGAGAAAACCGGTAGTAGAGCTAAAAATAGAATCAAAATAGGAAGCATCCGCATTATTAAAATCCGTTTGATCATAGCTAACTTCCCTGTAGCGTCATTATAGATTTCAAACTCAGTATCCGATTCAATTTCAGAATGTGCTTTTCTAAAATAGGAAAAACTATTCAAGTCTGTAATATGCTCCCAGCCACAGTCTTTAAATAGTTGTAAATAGGAGGCTCTCTCTGATTTTTTCATGGGATAAAAGTCCAACTGATAAGACACCTGCTCCGGTTGGCACTTTTCAAAAGTATACTTAACCGCAACTACTAAGTTAGAGTAGCTTACTTCCGTCAGTTTCCAGCCCTTAGCATGCATTCCCCCAAGGTATAAAGCCTCTCTATCATAATCTGCAATTGTAGATATCCGATATACAACCTTCTTTTCCATTATACTTCCTCCCGACTATTTCTATAGAGCCGTTCAATACGTTTCAATTCAATATCTAAGACTTTTCGTCCCAAGTCTGTGATCTGATAGATTTTACGTTTTTCCTCTTCCCGGATAAAGGAAATCAAGCCATCCTTTTCCATCTTTGACAAGGTCCCATACATAGTTCCAGGACTAATCGAAACTTGCGAATCTGTCATCTCCTTGACCTTTTGTGTGATACCATATCCATGGTTCTCCTTCTGTAAACAAAACAAGATATAAAAACCTGTTTCAGTCATGGGAAGGTAAACACGCCTGATTTTATCTGTTAATTCCATTTATTCACACCTCCTATTCAGTTCGATATATCGCATCTCGTTATATAAACTATATCACAGCTCGATATAAAATGCAAGAAAAAGAGAGAACGATTTCTCGTTCTCTCTTCTTAGGCTCAGGAATTAAGAATTCAATTTCTTATTTCCTAAGAGTGGCTTAGTCTTTCTTACGAACGACAAAGCCTACTAGACCAGCGATAAATAAACCAATCATTGAAAGAAGACTAGTAGAAGCTGTACCTGTACTTGGTAGAACTTTCTGATCTTGGCTTGCAGTTTCTTCTTTCTTAGTGCTTTCAGCTTGGTTCCCTGTTGTTGCAGTATCATTCTTATCACCGTTGGTTGTTGTAGAAGCTACTTTCTTAGTTCCAACTTCAACAATCTCATCTACTGCTGGAGTAGTGATTGTACTTGATTTCTCAACACGACCTGTTTCAACGCCATCTGTGTATGTCACTGTGTAAACAATGGTGCGAACACCCTTCTTACCAGCAGCTTTCACTTGACGACTTCCTTCTGGAAGATCTGGATTTGTTACTTCCTTCGTTTGGAAGGCAACTTCTTCTGTCTTCGTTTCTTCCTTAGTCGTTACAACTGGGGCTACTACTTTCTTAGTTCCAACTTCGATAATCTCATCTACTGCTGGAGTAGTGATTGTGTTTGATTTCTCAACACGACCTGTTTCAACGCCGTCTGTGTAAGTCACTGTATAAACAATGGTGCGAACACCCTTCTTACCAGCAGCTTTCACTTGACGAGTCCCTTCTGGAAGATCTGGATTTGTTACTTCCTTCGTTTGGAAGGCAACTTCTTCTGTCTTGGTCTCTTCCTTAGTCGTTACAACTGGGGCTGCTACTTTCTTAGTTCCAACTTCGACAACTTCGTCTACTGCTGGAGTAGTGATTGTGTTTGATTTCTCAACGCGACCTGTTTCAACGCCGTCTGTGTAAGTCACTGTTTCAACAATGGTACGAACACCTTTTTGGCCAGCTGTTTTCACTTGACGACTTCCTTCTGGAAGATCTGGATTTGTTACTTCCTTCGTTTGGAAGGCAACTTCTTCTGTTTTCGTCTCTTCCTTAGTCGTTACAACCGCTGCTTTCTTAGTTCCAACTTCGACAACTTCGTCTACTGCTGGAGTGGTGATTGTGTTTGATTTCTCAACGCGACCTGTTTCAACGCCGTCTGTGTAAGTCACTGTTTCAACAATGGTACGAAC
>NZ_JALDUA010000006.1:41286-41458 GCF_023109155.1 Streptococcus oralis
ACCTTTTTGGCCAGCTGTTTTCACTCGGCGAACACCTTCAGCTAAGAGTGCATTTTCAACCTCACGAGTCTGGAAGGCAACTTCCTCAGTTTTGATTACTTCCTTAGTCGTTACAACTGCTTTTGAACCGGTATAAGTAATCTTGTTTTTGGCTGCTTTCTTGGTCTTGCGT
>NZ_JALDUA010000007.1:0-36518 GCF_023109155.1 Streptococcus oralis
GCCGTGAAAAGGCGGTGTCTTAACCCCTTGACCAACGGACCTTGAGCTTTTCAACTCTTTCTATTATACCTACTTTTCCGCCTTTGTCAAGGACTTTTTTACCTCTTTATCGAAATTCTGAAAAGATAGGGGAAAGTTCTCTCAGGAGAGCTTTACGTCCTCTAAAGACTTCCCCTCCCATGAGACGGTCTATTAATTCTTGTTTTTCCATACTCTGCTTTAATTTGTAATTCTTTAGAAGTTCGTGAAAGAGATAATAATCGTCCAGCCTGAGTCCTTTTTCTCCTAGACGATGGCTAATCTCACTCACCTCTTCATAGGGTTCTTTGTCAAAACGGCGCTTGTGGCTTTCCTGTTTACGGATGTAATCTAGGATACGATTTCTAAACTTTGTTTTAAAGCAGACATAAAGTCGATGGCGCTCGCCCTCTAGTAACTCTGGATTGCGACTCACCAGCTCATACAGACATAACATGCCTTCCTGATCCCAGTCCTCTTTCTCCCACAGATGCAAATGATAATCTTTGCGACACTTATGGACGATTCCCTTGCTTTCTTCATATAAGTCTTTTAGATTCATAGACCTCTCCTTTCTGCATTTAGTTTAGCAAAATGCGCGAGTCCATTGGTCTACTTCCTCTGTTTTATACTTCTTCCTCCCTCAACAGCACATAAAAATAGAGGCAAAGCCTCTCTGGGGTTATAATTCTGCAATTTGATTGAGATTCACTTCTGCAATCGTATCATTACCAAACATAGAGATAATCATCTTCACTTTGTTGTTATCAATTTCAGTGATTTTCCCTGTGTAGTCTGCAAAAGCGCCATCAATGATGCGGACTGTCTGGCCAACTTCAACATCAATATCGAACTCTTGAACAGTTTGTCCCATTGAAACCAGAATATCACGGATTTCTTGTTCCAAAAGTGGAGTTGGTTTTGATCTGTTACCGTGTGAGCCGACGAATCCTGTTACGTTAGGTGTGTTTCGAACGACGAACCATGCTTCATCGGTCATGACCATTTCTACAAGGACATAACCTGGAAAGCGATTCTCTTCAATTTCCTTTTTCTTTCCATTTTTCTCAACTTGCACGGTTTGTGTTGGAATCTCAACGCGAAGAATATTATCCAACATGTTATATGTTTGCGCACGTTGCAATAGATTTTCTTTTACCTTATTTTCATAGCCAGAATAAGTTTGTAGAACAAACCATCCCTTGTCAAAACTATCCATGATATTTCCTTTCATAATAGAAGAAAGTTAGCAGAAGTTCTCCGCTTTTCTTCTAAAAAATGTTAATAAATCGAATCAAACCTGATACAATCAACTGGTCAAAAATGTAAATGATGACCACAAAGAAGGCTGTGTATTCCATAATAGAGCGAAAATCTCTCCAGCTTTCTTTGCGAGTTGGCCAAGTTGTTTCTTTAAGAAGTTTAAAAATATCCTTAATAAAACCCATCGTTCTCTCCTATCTCGTTTCTCTATGTGTCGTATATTTTCCACAATGTTTACAAAATTTATTTACTTCTAGTCGTGTTGGCTTGGGGTTCCCACTAATTTTGATTGAGTAATTCCTTGAACCACAAACTGCACAAGCTAGGCTTGCTTTTTTTAGTGCCATAACGCCTCCATCTTATCTATTATAACAAGAAACCTAGGCTTTGACAAGCCTCTTAACGAAATAGATTAAGGATTGAGTCCCATATTGTCTGAGCTTTTTCTTTTATTTTAGCTTCTGAAATCGCCCTGCCTGCTTCATCTACAAGATTTTGTGCACGACTACGAATATCTCCTATCGGATCCTCAGACTGGTTTGTCTCATTTTCAACGGTTTGCTTTTTCGTATTTTCTGGTTCAATCCCATTTTGTTTATAAGCATTCTCAACTGTAAAAGTACTACCTGGAGTATATGGCAAAATGGTATTAGCCATACTTCTAAAGACATGGGCTGCTCCATTTGAGGTCGAACCTGCTAGATAATGATTCTCATCTGTTGTTGGGAAGCCGAGCCAGTGGCTAATTACAACATCTGGAGTATAACCAATCACCCACTGGTCACTGGTATATTCTGGATTGAAAACAGCTTCAGTCGTACCTGTTTTACCAGCCATAACGTAATCCGCTGGTGACGAACTAATTCCCGTACCATTGGTAAATGTTCCTAGCATCATGCTGGTCATTTTATCAGCTACCGACTTATCAATCACTCGTTTTTGGGAGTTTTTATGACTCTTGATGACCTGTCCGCTGGCATTTTCAATACGAGTGATGAAATGTGCTTCAGGCATTAGACCTCCATTGGCAAAGGCTGCATAGGCTTGCGCCATCTGGAGAGGATTCGTCTCCACACCTCCACCAAGAGCAACTCCAAGAACTCGGTCAACTTTTTCCATATTCAAACCAAATCTCTCCCCAGCGTCAAAAGCTTTGTCAATACCTAATTCATTTACAGTCGCAACAGCTGGCAGGTTGAGTGATTCCGCCAAGGCCTGATACATAGGTACTTCTGGAGATGTCTTAATACCTGCATAGTTGTCTACTTGATAACTGTTGTACTGCATCGTATGATTATCCAGTTGCTTGTTCAAGGCCCATCCTGCTTCTACTGCGGGTGTATAAACGACTAAAGGTTTAATGGTTGAGCCTGGGCTACGCTTAGACTGAGTGGCATAGTTGAAATTACGGAAACCTGATTTATCATCACCAGCTACACGACCAACAACTCCACGCACTCCACCAGTCTTGGGTTCTAGAGCGACACTACCTGATTCGGCATGCGTTCCGTCTTCTGCTGTTGGAAATAGCGAAGTGTTTTCATAAATAACCTGCATGTTTGCTTGGTAGTTTTGGTCAAGCTCTGTGTAGATTCGATAGCCGTTGTTAACAATCTCTTCTTCTGTGATATTGTACTTGGAAACCGCTTCGTTGACAACTGCATCAAAATAGGACGGGTAACGATAATCTGAAACTTTGCCTTCATACTTATCTTGCAGTTGAGAAGCCATATCTACTCCAGCCGCTTCGGTCTCTTGCTTTTTATCAATATAGCCCGCTGCAACCATATTTTGCAAAACAGTATCCCTACGGTTGGTCGAAGTTTCAACAGAATTTAATGGATTATACAATTCTGGTCCCTTGAGCATCCCTGCTAGAGTGGCCGCCTGATCAAGCGTTAGTTGTGAAGCCGATACACCGAAATATTTCTTACTTGCATCTTCAACACCCCATACCCCATTTCCAAAGTAGGCGTTATTGAGGTACATAGTAAGGATTTGCTCCTTGCTGTATTTCTTGGTCAACTCTAAGGCAAGGAAAAACTCCTTGGCCTTCCGTTCAACGGTCTGATCCTGAGAAAGATAAGCATTTTTTGCCAACTGTTGAGTGATGGTGGATCCCCCTCCAGAACGACCTGCTGTAAGGATAGCTAGAAAGAAACGACCGTAGTTAATTCCATCATTTTTATAAAAGGAACGGTCCTCTGTCGCGACGACAGCATTTTGCAAGTCTTTACTGATATCTGTCAGTTCAACATAGGTTCCCTTTTGACCCGACAGGGCTCCTGCCTCTTTTTCTTCGCGGTCAAAAATCAGAGTTCGCGTTTTCAAGGCATTTTGCAAATCATTGACATTGGTAGACTTGGCTATCGCAAATAGGTAGGTTCCTACTATCAAACCTGCACTTAACCCTAAAATGATGACGATTTTTGTCAGATGATAACGACGCCAGAATTTCCGAATCGGACCTACATGGCCTAATTTTTTTCTATCGCTCCGTGAACGATGCATGCTAGTCGAATCAGACTCTGCTGATTCATTCGTTTCTTTTTTAAAGAGAGAAAGAAACTTCTCAAATAATTTATCTAATTTCATGCGTTTATTTTATCATCTTCACCATAGGAACTCAAGAATTTAGCTACTCCCTATCCAAATAGGGCTTTTTTTGTTACAATATCTGTATGCAATTCACATTTACATTACCCGAATCCTTGCCTCAAATGACGGTCAAACAATTTCTAGAGGAACAACTCCTCATCCCTAGAAAAATCCGCCATTTTTTGAGAATAAAGAAGAACATCTTAATTAATCACAAACAAGTTCACTGGAACGAGATGGTCAAACCAGGTGACATTTGCCAGTTGACTTTTGACGAGGAAGATTATCCCAAAAAAGAAATCCTTTGGGGCAATCCAGACCTCGTTCAAGAGGTTTATCAAGACCAACATCTCATTATCGTCAACAAGCCAGAGGGAATGAAAACTCACGGAAATCAACCTAGTGAAATTGCCCTTCTCAATCACGTCTCTGCCTACGTTGGCCAAACCTGTTATGTCGTTCATCGTCTGGACATGGAAACTAGTGGTTTGATTCTCTTTGCCAAAAATCCTTTTATCCTGCCTATTCTCAATCGCTTACTGGAGAAAAAAGAGATTTCTAGGGAATACTGGGCACTTATAGAAGGGCGAGTAGAGAGTAAAGAACTTGTCTTTCGAGATAAAATTGGTCGTGATCGTCACGATCGTAGAAAAAGAATAGTTGATGCAAAAAATGGACAATATGCTGAAACACATGTAAGCCGACTAAAGCAATTTCCAAATCAGACTACCCTCGTTCGTTGCAAACTAAAGACCGGTCGAACGCATCAAATCCGTGTTCACCTCTCTCACCATAAACACCCTATTCTGGGCGATCCTCTCTATAACTCTAGATCAAAAGTAAGCAGGCTCATGCTCCATGCCTTCCGACTTTCCTTTACTCATCCACTCACCTTAGAAAAATTGAGTTTTACTGCCCTCTCGGATACTTTCGAAACAGAATTAAAACAAAATGGATGACACTATCATCCATTTTTCTATACAAAAAAGCAAGACCAGAAGGCCTTGCTTTTATCGACTCAAGAATTATTTAGCGATTTTTGCAAAGTATTCAAGAGTACGTACAAGTTGTGCAGTGTATGACATTTCGTTGTCGTACCATGATACAACTTTAACCAATTGTTTACCGTCAACGTCAAGAACTTTAGTTTGAGTTGCGTCAAACAATGAACCGTAAGACATACCTACGATATCTGAAGATACGATTGGATCTTCTGTGTAACCGTATGATTCGTTTGAAGCTGCTTTCATAGCTGCGTTCACTTCATCAACAGTAACGTTCTTTTCAAGAACTGCTACCAATTCAGTAACTGATCCAGTTGGAGTTGGAACACGTTGTGCAGATCCGTCAAGTTTACCGTTCAATTCTGGGATTACAAGACCGATAGCTTTAGCAGCACCAGTTGAGTTAGGAACGATGTTTGCAGCACCAGCGCGAGCACGGCGAAGGTCACCACCACGGTGTGGTCCGTCAAGGATCATTTGGTCACCAGTGTAAGCGTGGATAGTAGTCATCAATCCTTCTACAACACCGAAGTTGTCTTGAAGAGCTTTAGCCATTGGAGCCAAGCAGTTTGTAGTACATGAAGCACCTGAGATAACTGTTTCAGTACCGTCAAGAACGTCGTGGTTAGTGTTGAATACGATTGTTTTAACATCGTTTCCACCAGGAGCAGTGATAACAACTTTCTTAGCTCCACCTTTAAGGTGTTTTTCAGCTGCATCTTTCTTAGCGAAGAAACCAGTTGCTTCAAGAACGATTTCTACACCGTCAGTAGCCCAGTCGATTTGTTCTGGATCACGTTCAGCAGAAACTTTAACGAATTTACCGTTAACTTCGAATCCACCTTCTTTAACTTCTACAGTACCGTCGAAACGACCTTGAGTTGTGTCGTATTTCAACAAGTGTGCAAGCATAACTGGATCTGTAAGGTCGTTGATGCGAGTAACTTCAACACCTTCTACGTTTTGGATACGGCGGAAAGCAAGACGACCGATACGTCCGAAACCGTTAATACCAACTTTAACTACCATTAGTGATTTCCTCCTTATGAAAATCATGAAAATTTTATTGTGAAAAGAGTAACTTGAATCACTACAAATCACCTTTCAACAAACCTATTATATAACTATTTGAGTTTAATTGCAAGTACGGGCGTTGATTTTCTCTCCTGCTTTTCTACTTTTTCTCCCCCTTTTTATTCATCCATTCTTTTATTTCCAAAGCATATCTCTAGAATCTTTTATAATATCTGCATATTCTCTTCATTATCAAGGCGAAACTACAATTTCAACTCTTTCAGAGTTTACAAAAAAGAGACAGGATAACTCCTGTCTCTAGGCTGATAAACGATTATTTACGACGTCCTGGACGTTCTGCATAACCATAGTAAGCATCTGCCATGATTTCTTCCATGTCAGCTACCATTGGCAAGCGAGGGTTAGCAGGTGAACATTGGTCTTCATAAGCAAGCAAGGCAATTTCATGCAAGCTGTCTTTCCAAGCTTTTTCATCAATTCCTTGATCCTTGAAGTTCATCTTGATACCTACTGCAACACCAAGTTCGTAAACAGCTTTAGCGTATGCTTCAACTGCTTCTTCTGGAGTTGAGTGAGGCAAGCCAAGCATTTTCGCGATGTCTTGGAATTTCTCATCAGCTTTCCAGTAGTTGTATTTAGGCCATGTAGTAGTCTTAGATGGACGAGTTCCGTTGTAACGGATAACGTATGGAAGCAAGATAGCGTTTGTACGTCCGTGAACAGTATGGTGAACACCACCGATCTTGTGGGCCATTGAGTGGCTCATACCAAGGAAGGCATTGGCGAAGGCCATACCAGCCATTGTAGACGCATTATGCATTTTTTCACGTGCTTCTGGGTCAGCTGTCTTAACAGATTTTTCCAACCATTCAAAGACAAGTTTGATTGTTTGAAGCGCAATACCGTCTGTGTAGTCGTTAGCAAAGTTTGAAGTGTAGGCTTCAGTCGCGTGAGTCAAGACGTCCATACCTGTATCAGCAGCGATGAAGTCTGGAACTGATTCAACCAAAGCAGGGTCAACAATGGCAATAGTTGGTGTCAACGAGTAGTCAGCCAATGGGTATTTGCGGTTGTTTTTCTTATCAGAGATAACGGCAAATGGTGTTACTTCTGAACCTGTACCTGAAGTTGTTGGGATACCGATGTACTTCGCTTTCTTACCAAGTGATGGGAAGCGGAAGGCACGTTTACGGATGTCCATGAATTTTTGAACCAAGTCACGGAAGTCGATTTGTGGTTGTTCGTAGAAGAGCCACATTACTTTGGCCGCGTCCATTGGAGAACCACCACCAAGAGCGATGATTGTATCTGGTTCAAATGCTTTCATCACTTCAGCACCACGTTCTACAGTTGTGATGTCTGGATCTGGTTCAACATCTGAGAAGACTTGGATAGTTACACGGTTGCTACGTGCGTTCAATTGATCAATAACACGTTGAACAAAGCCAAGTTTTTCGATCGATTTGTCTGTAACAATCATAACGCGTTCAATATCTTCACATGTTTGAAGGTATTGGATAGAATTGCGTTCGAAGTAAATTTTTGAAGGAACTTTAAACCACTGCATATTATTTCTACGTTTCCCTACTTTCTTGATGTTTAGAAGGTTGATTGCACTCACGTTATCACCGACTGAGTTGTGTCCATATGAACCACATCCAAGTGTCAATGATGGAATGAAGGCATTGTATACGTCACCGATACCACCGAAAGTAGATGGAGAGTTCCAGATAATACGCATTGCTTTGATTTCTGTACCAAAGCGTTTAGCAAGAGCTTCGTCTTTTGTATGGATAGCTGCTGAGTGACCAAGTCCGTTAAACTCAACCATTTGGCGAGCTTTTGTAAGACCGTCTTCTGTGTCTTCAGCTTTTAGGACAGCAATAACTGGTGACAATTTTTCACGAGTCAACGGTTCTTTCGGTCCTACTTCTGCACATTCTGCAGCCAAGATGTTTGTTCCTTCTGGAACGCTGAATCCTGCTTGTTCTGCAATCCATGCTGCTGGTTTACCAACAATGTTTGCATTTAGTTTAGCACCAGCACAGTTTTTGCTGTTTGCTTTCACACCGAAACAGAATTCTTCAAGAAGTGCTTTTTCTTTCTTGTTTACAAAGTAAGTGTGATATGATTTGAATTCTTCTACAAATTCGTCATACACTTCTTTATCAATGATAACGGCTTGTTCTGATGCACAGACCATCCCATTATCAAATGATTTAGACATAACGATGTCATGAGCAGCTTGACGAAGGTCAGCAGATTTTTCTACATAGGCAGGAACGTTTCCGGCACCTACCCCAAGAGCTGGTTTTCCACATGAGTATGCAGCTTTAACCATAGCGTTCCCACCAGTTGCAAGAATAGTTGCAACACCTTCGTGGTTCATTAGCGCTCCAGTTGCTTCCATAGATGGCTTTGTAATCCATTGAACACAGTTTTCAGGTGCGCCAGCTGCGATGGCTGCATCACGAACGATTTGTGCTGCGTGAGCTGATGATTCTTGAGCTGATGGGTGGAAGGCAAAAACGATTGGGTTACGTGTTTTCAAAGCAATGAGTGATTTGAAAATCGCTGTTGAAGTTGGGTTTGTTGTCGGAGTGACACCACAGATTACCCCTACAGGCTCCGCAATCTTTGTCAAACCTGTAATTGGATCATCTTCAATAACTCCAACTGTTTTAACTCCACGCATATTGTTCACTACGTGTTCGCAGGCAAATAGGTTTTTTGTCGCCTTGTCTTCAAATACTCCACGACCAGTTTCTTCAACTGCGTGTTGTGCAAGGATACCGTGCGCGTCAAGTGCTGCAACCGAAGCTTTTGCCACGATATAGTCAACTTGCTCTTGGTTCAACTTGCGCATTTCATCAAGCGCAACCAAGGCTTTTTTCACGAGACCATCGACATGCTTTTCAGCAGCAAGTTGTTTTTCCTCTGGGGTTACTGTTTTTTTATCAGCCATATTATCCTCCATAGCCTTTAAGGATGTTATCCTTTGTTAATTTTTTCACAAATTTATTATAACTCTTTTTTTATGCTTTGTAAACAGTTTCATAAGTATTTCACAAAGAATTTTTCTGAGATTGTGATTTTTTTCTCAATATAGCTATATAATAGAGTTTTGTCTGGACGATTGTGAAATTATGGAGAAAATTTTTTTATTTCACAAAGTTTTTCTAGTTGATAGTTATTTATCGAACCCAAGCGCAGAAAGCGTTTTCTTTCCGGTTTTGAAAAATAGTCTCCTAACTTGGAGACTACTGTTTTTGCTGAAAAACGCCTTGTTTAAAGGTCCCTTCATAAACAACTTCTTGCTCTGTCGTCAACTTCCCTTGACCTTCAGCCTGACCATTTACAAAATCACCTTCGTATTTCCAGCCATCTTTTGATTGGAAAGTCCCTTTTCCATTAAAGGCTCCATTATTGAAATCACCTGTATATTGGTCTCCGTTTTCAAAGGTCAGGGTTCCTTGGCCATTCATTTTCCCTCGTACCAAGGTGCCATCATAAACAAGAGCTCCACCATCAAGTGTCAAGACACCCTTTTTAGGCATATTTAGCAGAAATACCGAAAGAGCACAGAGTACCATTACAACTACTGCAATGAGCTCTAACCTAGGACGAGTTAGGTAAACTCTACCCTTTTCATAAAATTGTTTAAGCTTTTCCATTGTTACTCTCATTTTCTAAACGGTCTAACCAGCTTTGGCATCCACTTGTGATGCGCGCATAGGTTTCCTCAAAATCTCCTGTGTACCATGGATCTGGAACACTTTCAGATGCAAAAGCATAAATCTTGTGCTCTTGTTCCTGAGGACACATGTGACGCAGATCTGAAACGTTTGAAGCATCCATACCGATAATGTAATCAAACGATTCAAAGTCTTCTCTGCCAATCTGAAGCGATGTTTTGTCTTTGTCATACGGGATCTGATACTGCTGGAAAATTCCTTGTGTCCCCTTATGAATCGGATTGCCATGTTCCCATGATGACGTTGCACGACTCTCGATGTGGTAATCGCTCGTCATGGACTTCATCACAAACTCTGCCATGGGACTTCGGCAAATATTTCCTAAGCAAACAAATACTATTTTTTTCATCCCTTTTCCTCTTGTCTCATAGAAAAACGGGAGTGACAGGTCCCGTTTTATTCTTCGATTGCTCCGCCTTCGTCAACAACTGTTCCTTCTGGTGTCACAGCTTCTTTGAGTGGCAAAACGGTCTTAATAGCAGCCAATTCAAAAGTCAAATAAACGCCATCTACATCCAGTACGATTGTACCTTTCTCAGTATCTACTTCATCCACTGTTCCGTAAAGCCCACCAATTGTAATGACTTCATATCCTTTTTGAAGCTTGTTCAAGCTTTCCATACGCTTTTGTGCTTGTTTCTTTTGAGAACGTTGCATAAAGAACATCAAGGCAAACATACCTACAAGCATGATCACAAATGTTAAATTTGGACTAATATTTTCCATAGTATTTTCTCCTTTGTATTTTACATAGGACTACTATATCAAATTTCAGCTACTTTTACAAGATTGTGCCTTGTTTTTATGGTTATAAAAAATCAGAGTTTTCACTCTGATTTTTGTGATTATTTCAAGTTTTGAACGACTTTGACTAGATTTTCAACTGTAAATCCGTACTCTGCCAATACTTTTGGTGCTGGGGCAGATGCTCCAAAGGTATCAATACCGAGAACTGCACCATCAAGACCAACATATTTGTACCAGTTTTGAGTTGCACCCATTTCGACTGCAACACGACGGCGGACTGCATTTGGAAGGATTTCTTCCTTGTAAGCTGCATCTTGTGCGTCAAAGACATCTGTAGATGGCATGCTGACTACGCGGACTTTTGCACCTTGACTAGCCAATTCTTTGGCAGCTGCGACAGCCAAATTCACCTCTGAACCTGTTGCAATCAAGATCGTGTCAAAGTCAGCTGCATTTTCATAGACAACATAGGCACCTTTAGCAACCTTGCCAAAGTCTGTTCCCTCTTCAACAGTCAAGTTTTGACGTGTCAAGACAAGGGCAGTTGGTGTCTTTTCGCTTGTCACTGCAAGGTACCAAGCTGCTTGAGTTTCACGCGCATCTGCTGGGCGGAAAACATTGAGATTTGGCATAGCACGAAGACCTGCTAGGTGTTCAACTGGTTCGTGAGTTGGACCATCTTCACCAACCGCAATAGAGTCATGGGTGAAGACATAGGTCACAGGAAGTCCTTGCAATGCTGACAAACGGACCGCTGCTTTCACATAGTCAGAGAAGACAAAGAAAGTACCACCGTATACACGAAGTCCACCATGAAGGGCCATCCCGTTCAAAATCGTTCCCATTGCAAATTCACGAACACCAAATTGAATGTTGCGGTTCAAGCGATTGGCATCATCTTGAAGTCCGTCAGTCTTGATATAAGTCATGTTTGAGTGAGCGAGGTCAGCGGATCCACCTAAGAAGGTTGGCAACTTAGCCGCCACAACGTTCAAAGCATCTTGACTTGAGTTACGGGTTGCTTGAGAAAATCCATTTTCTAAGGCTGGGAAGTCTGCTGGAGTTACCTCAACTGGGTCACGGCCGTCGATAATGGCTTCTACTTCTACAGCCAGTTCTGGATGCGCTTCTTTATAGTCAGTAACTAATTTAGTCCAAGCTTGATAAGCTGATGCGCCACGATCTGCAACATTTTCTTTGAAATCAGCATAAACTTCAGCTGGAATTTCAAATGGTTCATAGTCCCAACCGAGCGCTTGGCGAGTAGCCGCAGTTTCATCTGCTCCAAGAGGAGCACCGTGTACAGCATTAGTTCCTTGTTTGTTTGGAGAACCGTATCCAATAACAGTCTTCACTTCAATCAAAGATGGTTTTCCTGAAGCTTTAGCTGTTTCAATAGCAGCATGGATTGCTTCCAAGTCTGTCCCATCTTCAACCAAGGCTGTGTGCCAACCGTAGGCATTGTAACGGTCACGAACACTTTCTGTGAAGGAATCTTTTGTCTCACCATCCAAGTTAATGTCATTTGAATCATAAAGAACAACCAACTTGTCGAGTTTTTGCAAACCTGCGTATGAAGCTGCCTCGCTTGAAACACCTTCCATTAAATCTCCGTCGCCACAGATCACATAAGTATAGTGGTCAAAGATATTGAAGCCTTCGCGGTTATACTTGGCTGCAAGGAAACGTTCTGCTTGGGCAAAACCAGTAGCAGTAGAAATCCCTTGTCCTAGAGGACCAGTTGTAGCGTCAACCCCTGCAGTATGGCCAAATTCTGGGTGACCTGGTGTTTTTGAACCCCATTGGCGGAAGTTCTTGACTTCATCCATACTAACATCTTCAAAACCAGAAAGGTGAAGAAGGGCATAAAGAAGCATAGAGCCGTGACCTGCTGAAAGAATAAAACGGTCGCGGTTGATCCAGTTTGGTTGTGCTGGATTGATGCGAAGTTGCTTTGTAAAGAGGCTATAGGCCATTGGAGCAGCCCCCATAACCACCCCTGGGTGACCTGAGTTTGCTTTGTTGATGGCGTCAATACCTAGAAAACGAATTGCATTAACAGATAGATTTGACATAGAATTTCCTTTCTCTTTGAGGTGATTAATGAATCACACATCCTATTTTACTATTATATGAAAAAATGCATAGAATAGCAATAAAACAATTTGCGTTCATCTAACACATTTGATTTGTCTATCCCCTCGTCACTTCATAGTACGGAAGCAAGCGCGCATAAGCCTCTTCTAGCTTCTCCAATATCGCTTCTACTGACTGATTCTCAATGAGGGAAACATCTGACTTGACTAAGACTTTACGAACTTCCTGACTTCTCACCTTCTCGCGTAAAGTACGACGATTCTCCTCAGTAGCCTCCACCTTATGACTTTCCCCATTTGAGTAGACTAGATAATAAATTCCTTCTACCACTGGAAGATCTAAAACCTTGGCTTGTTTGTCTAAGGTCTGTTCGTCTTTCTTGCGCTCGATGAAACTGACTTCCAAAGAAATCCCAAAGTCAGCAGGTGTTCCATACAAACGAAGAGCCATCATAGGTTCTGTCACTTGTCCGTCTCTCTGTAGATAGACCCAGAAATGCGGTCGCAAACGCTGCGCTTGGTTCATCCACTGACTAGTCTGTTGGAGTTGCCATTCTGGATGACTTGCTTGAAAGGTTTTGGTCAGTTCTGTAAAAGACTTCCGAGCTTCTTGACCTTTTTGCCGCAAGGCCAACATCTTTTCTCTTTCATCGCCAGCTTTATCAGGATTACGGTACTGGACTCCTGCAAATGATAGGTATTCTCTAACTGCTTTCAGCATATCTGAATCTTTCCTTTCCTAGCAAAAAATCAGGATGAACCTGATTTTACTTTGCTTATTCTGCATCTACGACAACATAGCGATTTGGCTCGTCACCTTCAGAGTAACTCGTCACGCCATCCATGCGTGAAATAATGCGATGGATAATCTTGCGTTCGCTATTTGACATTGGATCCGTTTGTTGGCTACGTCCTTCTTCTAAAACGCGAGTCGCCAATTTTTGAGCGTAGGTTTGCAAGACTTCTGCACGGTGCTCAACGTAATCATTGACATTGATTGTGATGTAGAAGGTTCTTGAATAGCGGTTATAAAGATAATTTTGAGCCAATAGTTGCAAGGCCTTCAAAACTTTACCATGATAACCGATAATACGACCTGGTTCATTCGTGTCAATTTGAAGATTGATGGTGCGGCGATTGTAGTCACTTGAAATCGTCCCTTCAACATCCATATCATCTACAATGGTTTGAACGTAGTTAGCTACTTCAGTTGCCACTTGTTCGATGTCATAACTTGGTTCTACTTTCAAGCCTAAATCTTCTAAAGATTGGCTTGTTGCTTCCTGCGTTTCAGTTTCTTTTTCTGGAGCAGATTCCACTTCCTCGGCAGTATCCTCTGGTTCCAAATCATTTAAAATTGAAATATGGCCTGTTTCTTCCAAAATCGTGCTGGCGTGCTTTTCATTTTTCAAGATTTCAGCCTTGACCTCTTCAGAGACACCTTGACCTTCTTCTTCAATCTTCTTAATCGCTTCTACTACATGCCCCAAATCAACAGTTGCTTCACTTACTGTTTTCACGGGTTCATTTTTTTCATTAACTTCTTTTGGAACCCCTTTAATGGCCTGCTGATTGGCTTTGATAACTGTCGTTTCACTAATCGCTTCGATATCAACTTGAGCTGGCTTCTTACCAAACAAGCCTAAGAATCCTTTTTTCTCTTTCGAAACGACCTTGATGTGGGCCTTCATTCTTGGAATGTCTAATTCTTTCAATCCTTTTTGGATTGCTTCTTCAACCGTTGAACCTGTAAATAATACCATTAGCAGATTCCTCCTTATTTTTTCTTTTTCTGTGCTTTTTTCAAGGCTCTTCTCTTCTTGCCTTCTAAATCTTTTTCTGCTTGCGCCACTGCTTCTCTTTCAGCAATAATCTTGAAAGGATTGTTCAAGAAGTAGGTTTGCAGAACTTGGTAAGCATTGGATACAGCCCAGTACAAGGCTACACCACTTGGGGCAGAGATGGCAAAAACAAAGATCAATACAGGCATCCCGTACATCATCCCTGTCGTAGCTCCACTTTTTTCAGACAAAGCTTTATTCGATAACCAGCTACTCAAGAAGGTAAAGACTGCCGCCAAAATCGGAAGGACAAAACTTGTATCTACTCCTCCCAAATTAATCCATAAAAAGTGTCCTGTTTTCAAAAAGTCTACTCGACTCAAGGCTTGAAAGAGCGCCAAGAGGACAGGCATTTGTATTAAAATTGGCCAGAGAGAGGATGAATGCTTAATCCCTAACTCTTTATAAACCTTGCGCATCTCCTGGTCTAGCTTGGTTCTACTTTCCATATCACGACCCGGATATTGCTCTCGCAAAGCCTTGATGCGCGGTTGAGCCTCTTGCATTTTTCTAGAGGCAACCATCTGTGTCTGAAAGACCGGCAATAAAATCGTCCGGATCAAGATTGTGAAGAGGATAATCCCCACTCCGATACTAATGTCAAAGGACAAAAAGCGGATAATTTCAGCAAAAAAATAGACGAATTTGCTCCAAAAGTCTGTCGAGTCTGCTGTTATATCGCTAGCTGCACCATTTGTTGCACAGGCTGTCATGATAACTAAGGACAAACCCAGCAAACTAGTCAACTGTAGTTTCTTTTTCACTCCCATTTCCTTCCTGGTAAATCTTTGATAACTTTAATACGTGGAGTAGGTTTTTCTCCATCTCTGCATATTCCAAGGTTTCCACCCCTTTTCGGGCAATCACAACAAAATCAACATGCTCCACTAAACTCCCTTTTACACTTTGTAGAATGTGTCGGATTCGTCTTTTAATTTGATTTCTGGTAACTGCATTCCCCAGCTTTTTGCTGACGGACAGTCCTACTCGAAAATGGTTTTGCTGGTTTTCCAATTGGTAGACAACAAATTTTCGATTGGCAAAACTTGTTCCGTCCTTGAAAATCGCCTTAAAATCTTTCTCTCTTTTTACACGAAAGCTTTTCTTCAAAACTCAACTCCATCTATTAAATTACTACTATTATACCATATTTTTTGAAAAAGCCAATAACAGCAAGGTTTTAGACATTTTCTACATAAAAAAAGCTGGAAAATCTCTTTCCCAACTTCTTTTCACAATCTAATTTTACGTTTATTTACTTATTTTTTCAAGCGCTCAACATCGCGTGCAATCACCAATTCTTCATCTGTTGGAATAACCAAGACACGGATTTTCGCTGCATCAGTTGAGATGTCTCCCGTTACGCCAAAGACGTTCTTTTCTGGATCCACATCACAACCAAACCAAGAGATACCTGAAATGACATCCTCACGAACCAAAGCTGCATTTTCACCAATCCCTGCTGTGAAGATAATCGCATCTGCTCCATTTAGGACTGCAAGGTACTGGCCGATATGTTTTTGGATACGATCAACATACATTTCATAAGCCAAAGTCGCATCATGGTCTCCTGCTTCCATAGCAGCAATCACATCACGCATATCGCTTGACTGACCAGAAACTCCCATGAGCCCTGATTCACGATTAAGAACGCAACTAATATCTTCTGGGGTATTGAAATCCTCTGTATATTGCATGAGATAAGGGATGATAGCAGGGTCAATATCTCCTGTACGAGTTCCCATCATCACACCGCCAAGTGGTGTGAATCCCATAGAAGTATCCACAGACTTACCACCCTTAACAGCTGTGATAGAAGCCCCGTTACCAATATGGCAGGTAATCAATTTCAAATCTTCCAGAGGACGGCCCAAAAGTTTCGCTGCTTCTCCTGCGACAAACTGGTGACTTGTCCCGTGGGCACCGTATTTACGAACCTTGTTTTCTGTGTAGTATTTAGTTGGTAGAGGGTAGCGATAAGCCTTTTCTGGCATGCTTGTGTGGAATGAGGTATCAAATACGACAACACTGGTAATATCTGGAAGCAATTCCTTAAATGCGCGGATTCCAGCTGCGTTAGCTGGATTGTGAAGAGGAGCCAAGAGTCCCAATTCCTCAACTTTTTCTAACACATCTCCCTCAACAACTGTTGATTCCTTGAAATATTCACCACCTGCAACGACGCGGTGTCCGACACCTGTAATCTCGTCGTACCCTTTAATGATGTCAAAACGAATCAAGTCATCCAATAAAATTTTAACAGCTTGTGTATGGTCTTCAATATCAAGAATTTGTTGCTCCGAACGACCGTCAAATTTTACTGTTGAAATTGAATCTTTCAATCCAATACGTTCAATCAAGCCTTTAGCCAAAACTTTTTCCTCAGGCATTTGATAAAGTTGCCATTTCAAGCTTGAGCTTCCTGCATTGATTGCAATTGTTTTTGTCATAAGATGATACCTCTTTTTTAAGCGTTTTCATCTATTATAACAAAATCTCTTTTATATTTCAGTACCTTTGCTCCAATTTTGAAAATTTTCTTTAAAGGTCAACAATACTGACGGATCTTGCAAGCTAGTAAGAGGGTAAACAAAGGGTTCTATTTCCTTGTCTCTTTTCTTCTGTAAGACAAAAATACTTTTAGCTTGGCTTGCAGTTGAGAAAATATCCTCTGGCAGAGCGATGATAGCAGCCAGACTCACTTCGTCTTTGAGCCACCCTTTCAATAAGTCACTTTGAGGACTGGTCAATAAATCACTCGGAGCTAAAAAAATAGCATAGCCATCTGACTTAAGATACTTGAGGCCTTGTTCCATCAGCAAATGGTGGGCATAGGTATGCTCTTGACTAGAAGCCACTTGATAGCGAGAAGCGATGGCATCGTCTGGGTAATAGCCTACAGGCAAGTCGCTGATGACCACGTCGCTTTCTTTAAGCATTTGCGGACGAACGGCGTCTCCTTGGACAAAACCAGCTTGCAAACCAATCACATCTGCCATACTGGCTGCCAAATCAATCAGCAAGTCATCCACTTCGATTCCCAAGTAATCTACTTTTTTAGCAAGAGAAGTCAAGAAAGTAGCCCCCAAAATCCCCATACCAGAACCTATTTCGAGGATGCTAATTTCCTCTTGTTCAAACAACTCTTCTACAACAAGTACCAAGAGGAGGGCAATGGCATCTGGTGTAAACTGGTGATTGGCTTGTAAAGGTTCCGTTTGTCCTGCCTTCATCAAAAGAAACTGGTAGGTCTTGAGCCACTCTTCCTTGCGAAGGGCTAAGCGCTTAAGGGCTTGATTGTTTTCCTTGACCTGCTCTAGATTGGTCTCGCCATCTAGATAGATACTATTTTGCTCTACCAAGGCGTCATAAAAGTTGGTCGCCAAATCACTTTGGATGACTTGGACATTCTCTAGTAAATACGTATAAGCTTGTTCAATTTTTTCAAAATCCATATTCCTATCTTATCAAATTTCCCTCCTTTTTTCCATCTGAAGAGAAAAAATCACTGCTTTAGTCAGCGAGTGATTTTTGGGCTACAGTTAAAAAGAGTTCTGCATAATTTCCTAGGAAAAGACCTTCTGCACTATAGAGAATCTGACTATCAATACTCGAAAAACCATTCTGAGCGAGCTTGGTTTCCAGTTCAGCTAAATCAAAACCATGATGGTTGGTATCTGTCTTGACAAAATCAGCGATGAGAACTTGTCCATTCTCCCTAAGGTGATGGTAAAACATGGCAAGAGTTGCATCTAGATCAGGCATATGATGAAGAACCCGACTGACAACAATCAGGTCAAATTGCTGTTCCAAGGGATTTGCCAGTAAATCCTGCTCCAAAAACTGGATATTCTTGATGTCTTGTTGCTCTGCTTTCAAACGGGCTTGCTCCAGCATTTTCTCCGAGATATCTACAAGGGTAACCGACTTGGCCTGCTTGGCTAGGGGCAAAGCTAATAGACCTGTCCCACCACCGAAATCCAGAATTTCTTTGTCTGATAGAAGAGCGATCTGTTTTTCAACTGCTTGACAAACCAAATTTGCAAGAAAGATATTTTTGGGCGAATCAAAAGTTTCTGCTTTGTGATTAAAATCATGTTTCATGCTTTTAGTTTAGCACAAAGAAGTTGAATTGACTAGAATTTGTCTTTCTTTTCAGGCTTTTCTTCTGATTTTTTCTTCCCTGCTTGATTGCTTGAATCAGTCGCTACCTCTTCCTTTTTAGCTGTTCTCTTTTCTTGGGTTTTCATCTGAGGAAAGAGAAATTCATAGTTGCCCTTACTCATACGAACACTTGTTGCAAAACCTGTTTTCGTATTGTGATACCTGACTTTTCCTAAGTTAAAGACTTGTTCTCCACTTTCTTGCTCAGCCTTATCTTTACTTCGCTTGGCCATGGCAAAAGCAGCCAACTTTTCTTTGTTTAGGGCAAAGTCTTTGTGATGGGCGACTTGCCGATTCAAATAAAACTGCAACAAAAGGCTAAAAATGGCTGCCATGGTGACTGCATAGAGGAGAACGCCTGCCTTAACTTTTTGCTTTTTCCACACGATAGATGAACTCCCTTTCTAAGCCCTTTTGAAATTGGAAGCGAAAGCGAACCAATTGGTTTTCCTCTGTAATTTGAGCTGATTTGAGTCCATAAACCATAGGTTGGTAGCCCCGTCCGCTGGTATCGGTCTTCCGAAAATCATCCGATTTAGACTTCCCTATAGAGATATCCTTACCATCCTGTTTCATGTAGAGGCGATTGCCTTCCACCTTGTCAAACTGCGAACGCTCTAACTCTGCCTCCAGCTGATCCACAAACAAGAGCCACTCCTTTTGCTCGCTTTGCTGCTGGTGACGAACTTCTGAAATGAGGAGCTGACTCATAGCCTGAAAGAGGAGCAAGCCCCCGCTGATGACAATAAGGGCAATCAGGGATTCTAAAAGAGTGAACGCTCTTACCTTACTGCTCTTTAAGGTCGAGCAACTTCTCTGAACCATGGTAGACCTCCAATCCCTTTTCACTAGCAAACACCTGAACCTCCACTCCGTTTATGTTTACCTGATTTTGACCTGTCTGCAGAGCCATCTTCGCCACACGCAAGACTTCCTCTTTTTGCAAGATTTCTACCTCTTCCTGCCTATTTTTCTGAATTTGCCCCAAAAGAAGGGTCGCAATGCTGGCAAACACAGCCAAAGCTACTACTGCTTCTAGTAAGATTACTGCCCTAATTTTTTGTTTCCTTAATGCGTTTAATTTTTCCATTTCCTAGATATAATTGATAGCGAATCGCTCCTTTGCTAGTCTGAAATTCAACCTTAGCCAGGGACGAATTGCCCCCAGCTCGGTCAAATATAATGCTTTGTCCAGATGGTGCCTGAATCCCTTTAGGAACGGTCAAGTTTTGACTGCCATTGCTGATCGTCTGTCCATCTAAGTTCAGACTGGTCTTTTGCTGACTGGCTAGACTGCGTTTTTGCGTTTCCCGATAGAGTTCTTCAAACTCCATAAAGAAAATCTGCTCCTCTACCGCCGCAAAACTGGACTGGACAGAGCCAGACAAGCCTAAACCAAGGATACTCACAAGCCCCAAAACCAAGAGACTTTCCAGCATAGTAAAGGCCTTAATCTGCAACGGTTTGGCTTGTTTTTTGTTTTGCATGGTAGTCTTTATAAGCTTTGGCTTGCTCAGCTGTGATACGACCGTCCGCTTGTAATTTGCTGAGGCTGGCGTCATCATTTTTATCTAAACGATAAAGTTCTGCCTGGCTTTCCACGACCTTGACAACAGCAGCTTTACCTTTGTCATCTACGGCATCCTTTTGCTTGGTCAAATTGGGCACAAAGAGCAAGAGAAGAACGCTGATGATTAAAAGGACGACTAGCATTTCTACCAAAGTGAAAGCTTTAACCTTGGCTTTTTTTAAATTTGTCATGAGTTTTTTCATTTTAAAAATTTACCTCCATATTTTGATACATGGGCATAAGCATTGCCGCATAAAGTAAAACGATAATCAGGGCCACAAAGATAAAAACCAGTGGCTGTACTAAGTTCATGGTGCGGTTGACTCGGGTAAAAAAGACTTCCCAAGTTTTTTCAGCATAGATTTCCAACTCACTCCCCAGCTTGGACTTGACTTCTCCATACTCGATGATGAGACTCAACTCCTTTTTAAAGAAAGGGTAGGTCGCTATGGTTTGAGAAAATTCCCGACCATTTTGCAGGGCTTTAGCCAGATCTTGACCGATTTCTTTAAAGAGCTGGGAGCCTTGTTCCTGCATGATCTGAAAAATCTGCGTCAGCTCCATCCCCTGTGAAATCATATTGCCCCATTCACGCGCATAATAGGCCGTCAGATAGGTCTGGACAAAGATTCCTAGAAAGGGAACCCGTGCCAACATCGAGAAAACCCGCATCTTGGAACTTCTTTTGTAGAAAGTGAGGGCTAAAAGTAAAGATAGAGAGCAAACCAGCACTAGTCCCAGAAATATTTGTGGCAGATTGCCGATGATTTGAGTGGCGATATTGCTACTGTCCAGTTGAGGTAGCAAATAATTCCTGAGCCCCAGCATGATTAGCAGGAGAAATCCCAGCAAAATCAGAGGATAAGTCGCCACTTCGATTAACTTTTTCTTGACCTTGGCCAAATTATCCAGATATTCTTCTATCTTTGCCAAACTCAGGTGAAGATTTCCATGTACTTCAGCTAGAGATAATTGGGTCACAATAGCACTTGAAAAGCCCAAGCTGTCCATCATCTCTGAAAAGGATTTCCCCTGAGACAAGCCTTGGTGCATCTGGGCCACATAGTCCTTTTCCATCAGGGCACTTCTGCCCAAAAAAGAAATAATTTCCACCAAATGAAAGCCACTGGAGAAGAGGTTGTTAAACAAAGTGATGATTTTCTTCTGCTTAGCTGTAGCTAATTTTTTCCGTTTCAGCCTGAAGACTTGTGATATGTCCATCTTTAAGAAGCTGGTCAATCTGTTCATTCCAGCTAGTTGGCTGGTGTTCTTGATAGTCTTTGTTTGCAAAGTCAACGATTCCTCCTCCCCCAATTAATCTCTGGTAGCAGACGCCTTGCAAGACAACTGCTAGTTCCTCCTCCGTCACACCCAACTCCAGAAGGCGTTCATAAACTCCTCGGATACTCTTGGCATGAATGGTTGAAAAGACTGTCGCACCTGTCAAACTAGCTCTGACCACTGCACGCGCCGTCTCGCTATCCCGAATTTCACCAATAATCAAGAGGTCCGGACGATGCCGGAGAGACAGTTTGATCAGATTTTCATAGGTCAAGCCAATCGCCTCATTCAACTGCAACTGGAGCATGTCGTCCTGCTTGATCTCGACAGGATCTTCAATGGACATAACCTGCTGTCCTTTAAACAGAGACTTGGCTAATTCGTGCATCAAGGTCGTCTTGCCGCTGCCGACCGGACCCGCAAAAAGGTAGAGGCCCCGTTGCCTGTACTGCTCGCCCAGTTCGTTCATATCCTGAAACCAGAAATGCAGTTCCTGTTCCTCGTCGTGCAACAAACGAATAACCAAACTCTCATGCCCTCGATAATCTCCTACGGTAGACAAACGCAGAGAAGACACCTTCTCCCCATGCTGATAGTCGCAAGATCCCAGCTGACTACGTCTCTTCTCTCCTACGTTCATACCCGCCACAAACTTAAAATGACTAATCACCGCAGCTAAAACATCAAACTCATAGGAGTCAACTAGACACCGTTCGTCTCCAACCCGCATGTGAAGCTCGTAGGACTTTTCCTTGGGGATAAAATAGATATCCTGGGCCTTCTTTTCTTTCGCAGTCTCAATAATTTTCTGTGCAATTTCTTGTACCATACCGCCCTCCTTATCTAACTATTCGCAAAAAATTGAAAAAAATAAAAAGCAACTTAAAAAGTTACTTTTTATCTCCATTTCATGCGGCAAGAACGGTGCTTTTCTTGACCTGTTTGTTTTTCGTAGCCTGGACGTAGCTTTTCATCGGGGATGACTTGCTCATCCTGTAAAAGTGCCAAAGAATGGTACTGCTGCAAATACTCATCGCACTCATCACACCAGCGTTGGTCAGCAGGATCCCAAAAAATAGTCATCAAATCACTCCGACTCTTATAAAGAGGATTCTTCTTTTCCAGCTCAAACCAGCATAACTTATAATATTTTAGAGCATCATAATACTTGTCAAAAGATTGACTCATGATGACATCTTCTTCCCAACCTTCTATGAACCACCACGGTTCAAAATCCCCATACATTTCTATAACACGATACATTCTTACTACTTCCTTTGTATCGTATATTATATCTAATTTTTTATTACAAGAAAAGGATTTTGCTTACCTTTCCCTTTAGGAAGACTTCTTTAAATACCTTTTCAGCCTATCATAAAAATAGGAGTCCTTTATTGACCCCTATTTTTATCTTCTTAGGCTTGATAACGTTTCACACCATCTAGGTAGGTTGCTACCAATTCCAAATCTTTATCTAGTACGATAAAGTCAGCGTCGTAGCCTTCACGGATTTGGCCACAGACATCATCGATGTGAACAGATTTTGCTGGGTTGAGACTGGCCATCATGACTGCTTCATGCGGATTCGCAATGCCCCATTCGACCACATTCTTCAAACCATCTTTGAGTTTAAGGATAGAACCTGCCAAATTTCCTGTCGATTTGAGGCGAGCAGTTCCATTAGCAACTACTACCGGGAATTCTCCCAACATGTAGTCGCCGTCTTCCAAGCCACCCGCTGTCATACAGTCTGTGATAAGGGCGATATTTTCAGTTCCTTTTTGCTTGAGCAAAATATCACAGGCCTTTGGATCCACATGGTGACCGTCACAAATCAATTCTGCGTAAGTATGTGGCAATTCATACATGGCTCCCACCATACCGAGCTCACGGTGAGTCAACCCACGCATTCCGTTGTAGGCATGTACCCAAACGCTTGCTCCAGCATCTACTGCCTTTTTAGCTTCATCAAAAGTCGCATTGGAGTGTCCAAGAGCAACGGTCACTCCTTCACCCGTAACTGTACGAACAAAGTCTTCTACACCTTCGCGTTCTGGCGCAAGGGCGATTTTATTGAGCAGGCCATTGGCTGCTTTTTGCCAAGCACGAAACTCATCCATACGAGGGTCTTTCATATAGGCAGGGTTTTGGGCTCCCTTGTATTTCTCTGTGAAATAAGGCCCTTCAAAATAGATCCCACGAATCTTGGCTCCACTTGCTTCCTGGTAACGAGCACCGATATTTTCAGTTACCGCAAGCAACTGCTCGTAAGAGGAAGTCAAGGTCGTTGGCAAGAAGCTGGTGACACCTGTACTAAGTAGACCTTCACTCATAGTATGAAGGGTACCTTCGATGTTATTGTCCATGACATCAACACCACCAAATCCATGAATATGGGTATCCACAAGTCCTGGGGCAATGCTATAACCTGTATAGTCAATCACCTCAGCTCCTTCAGGAATCTGTTCTACATGCTTTCCAAACTTGCCATCCACAAGTTCTAAGTAACCACCACGACGAACTCCGTGTGGGTAGAAAAACTGATCCGCTTTAATATAATTAGGCATAATGATAACCTCCTTGATAGATTGTTTCTAGAATTTATTATGTCAATTACATTATAAACCTTTCTTTTTCATTTGTAAATGGTATAGACCTATTTTCTAGAGATATTTTAAAAGAGCTGGATTTCTCCAACTCTTTGATTTTATTTTGATTTCACAGGCAGTTCTTGAGCAGCCTTAACAGCAGCTGCAATCGTTTCTGCGTAAAGTTTAGCACCTTCTTCAATCATGTTGCTATCATTCCCAAAGTGAACTTGGTCGGTTCCAGCCCAGATTTCAGGGTGTTCCTTAGCAACCTTATTCCAGTCAGCGATGCTCACGTAAGGATTCTTTTCAGCTAATTCCCGCGCATAAGTCGCATACTGCTCCACTGATGTGTAAGTGTCCTTACTCTTATCTCCCTCATAAGGTGTCACCAGTATCAGATGGTGTCCTTTCGGTAGATTGTTCACGATGCTGTCCAAGTCATTCTTATAGCCTTCAGGATTGTTGACTCCCGTTGCAATAACAACTGTTTTTAGCAGCGCCTTGTTCTGACTGTTATTGAGCATAATATCGTTGGCTTGCTTGGTCGTTCGACTAACCTGGGCATTGATATTTGCTTCAGGAAGTGCCTCTTGTAAGGCTGTATTGGCACGCAAGGCTACCGAATCTCCTATTAGGCTTGTTCCCTCAGAAATTCCTAGACGACTCAGTTCAGCTTGTTCAGCAAGAGTCTTTGTTTGTCCTATATTAGTCTGGGCTTGTTTGAAACCATTGACCATCAAGTCTGTCTCAAAAGCTCCAACTTGAGGAGCCACAGCTATGATAATCAAGGCAATCAGGGTAAGAATGCCAGCACCAGCACCACTAATTGGTTTAATATGAGGCAATCGACTAATCTTCCGTATTAAAGGATTGGATTTACCAGCAATCAACGGCTCAATGATATAGAAGGATAGGATAGCAAAGAAATAAGAAAAGATGATTGTCAGAATAACAGCAGGCAAATTACTCATCAACTGAGAAAAGATAATATAAAAAGGCCAGTGGAAGAGATAAACCGCGTAGCTGGTATCCGCTAAAAATGTAATGATCCGAGGTTCTTGTATCTCAGGCGTTTTCTCATGCAAGACACGCGCAGCAAAAATCATGGTCACTGCCGCTAAACTTGCTAGCAAGAAGCCAAATAAGTACGCAAACAGGTAGGTAAATTTGACAAAGAAAGTCAGAAGCAACAATACCAAAAGCCCCGCAGCAAATACCAGTAGATTTTGACGAAGGTCCCACATCCGGTCAAACTGCTTGACTAAATCGCTCGTCTGACGAACCCCCACAACTGTCGCCAAAATGCTTCCTAAAAAGAAGGGATAGACATGGGTTAAACTTGAAAAGTAGACAGATGAATAGGAACTAGCCATTAGACTACCAATAAACATGGAGAAAAAGCTAATGATAAAAGCTCCTGCAGAAAGGAGAAAGACTATCCCTCTCAATTGACTACTAGATTTTGAACGTTTCGATAAGAACCAAACCGCTAAGCCCCAAAGGATATAGTAGTGAACCTCAACAGCTAGGCTCCAGTTGTGAACAAAGAGATGCGGAATGAACTGGGATTCATAACTACCCCCTGTTAACATTTCGTAGAAGTTGGTCATAAAACCGAGAACTCCAGCTATCTGGCCACCAATTCCAGCAACATAGTCTTGACGAACCAAGAAAGTAAAAGGCATGGTCACCAAAACCATCAGCACCACAGGTGGCACGATGCGGTAAAACCGTCTCTTAAAAAAGCCCAGTAAGTCAATCTGGCGTGCCTTCCCAAATTCTTCTAAAAGGAGGGAGGTGATCAAAAATCCTGAAAAAGTGAAAAAGACATCTACCCCAAAGAAGCCTCCAGGAAAGATCGTTTGAAAGAAGTGGTACAAAAGCACCAAAAGTAAACCTGTAATCCTAATCAAGGAAAACCATTTAATACGCATACGAGTCTATTCTCCATTAAATTAGGAAGCAAAACACCGCCTAATTTCCATTCCATTATACTCCCTATTCTATCAAAAAAATAGGAAAAATCCTAAGAGAAAACTTAGGATTTTGGCATTCTAATTTTACACTTTAGAAATTGCGCCCTGACTTGTTGTAGCCATATTTTTCTACAAAATACTCACGGAATTCCAAGAGATTGTCATCCATGATGGCTTGGCGGACCTGCTTCATCAGGTTGAGTAAGAAGTAGAGATTGTGGTAACTAGTCAAGCGGATACCGAAGGTTTCGTCAGCCTTGAGCAGGTGGCGAAGGTAAGCGCGTGTATAGTTCTTACATGTGTAGCAATCACACTCAGGATCCAGTGGCGTAAAGTCCTCAGCAAACTGGGCATTTTTGACAACCAAACGACCTTGACTGGTCATACAAGTCCCGTTACGAGCGATACGAGTCGGCAAGACACAGTCAAACATATCCACACCACGAATCACCCCATCAATCAGGCTATCTGGCGCTCCCACTCCCATCAAATAGCGAGGTTTGTTTTCAGGCAGCAGTTGGGTTGTGAAGTCCAAGACTGCATTCATCTCTTCATGCGTTTCTCCCACTGCCAAACCACCGATAGAGTAGCCTAGGAAATCCATGCTGACAAGGTCATGAGCTGACTGACGGCGAAGATCTTCAAATCCCGCTCCCTGCACAATCCCAAACAAACCTTGATCCTGTGGACGACGATGAGCCTTCAAACCACGCTCAGCCCAACGACTGGTACGTTCGATTGATTTCTTAACGTAATCATAGGGTTGGTAAAACTGAGGACATTCATCAAAAGACATCATGATGTCTGAGCCTAGATTGTTCTGAATAGAGATGGCTTTCTCCGGTGATAGGAACATCTTGGAACCATTGAGATGGTTTTTAAAGGTTACTCCTTCTTCGGTGATATTTCGGCTATCAGCTAGGGAATAAACCTGGAAACCACCACTATCCGTCAAGATTGGCTGGTCCCAATTCATGAATTTGTGGAGACCACCTGCGCGTGCGATGAGTTCGTCCCCAGGGCGAAGCCAGAGATGATAGGTATTGGACAGGATAATTCCCGAACCCATCTCCTTCAACTCTTCTGGTGACTGGGTTTTTACAGTAGCTTGGGTCCCAACCGGCATAAACATAGGTGTCGGGAAAGTGCCATGAGGGGTGATGATTTCTCCCAGACGAGCTCCCGTGTGTTTTTCTTTCTTAATCAAACGGTATTTGATTGGTGAATCTGACATTTTCTACCTCCGAAGCTGGGAAAGACAGTCCCAGTTCATACTTTGTGCCCAAAGGCATACTGTATGATTTTATCAAAAAAACCAGGAACTGTCACGAACTATGGTATAATGAGAGAATGAAATACCCAAAAATTGATTTAAAAACCATTCGTCTGCAGACGAGGCAGTTTCAGGCTGAAAATCCCCGCCTCTTTCTCGTCTATCTCTTACCTAGCATACTGGTCATCTTATCAGGCTTTCTCAACCCCTTGGCTCGTCTCCAAGAAAATGTTTTAGAGCAATCCTTTTTCAGCATGCTGGCACAAGTGCTCCAAGCCTATCTCTTCCCGCTAGTGGTTTCTTTTGTGAGCACGATTTTTCTAGCAGGTGCTGCCTTTGCGACACTCCGACTCCTCAAGGATCCTGATACAGAACTCTCAGTAAAATCAAGTCTAGCCCTCTTTGCTGCAGAGCGCTTCTCGCAAACCTTCCTAACTCTGCTCCTCAAACGTTTCTACCTCTTTTTATGGAGCATTCCAAACTTAGTAGGCGTTTATTTTCTCTTTTATAGCAATCTCTTAGCTCGGAGATTTGTCGCCCTACATCCTGAATTTCCAAAATTAGACCTCTCATCAGTTGAAACAGAGCAATTCCTTATGACCTTTGGCCTCTACTTTTTCGCGAGTCTCATCTTGATGATTGTAGGGAACATCCTCTACGTTCCACAACATTATGCCTACTCGCAGGTAGAATTCCTCCTCTGCGACACTCTGGATTTAGGACAGGCTAAACCCCGTCAAATCCTGAAAACCAGCCGTTTCTTGATGAAGGGTTACAAATTTCAACGCTTTGTTCTCGATCTACAACTACTCCCTTGGTACTTCCTCAACTGGCTCACTTTTGGAATTGCTAGTTTTTCAATCCTTCCCTATATCCAGAGCAGCCAAATCATTTTCTATCGAACTTTGCTCGCTCTCAAACGCCGAAAAGTATAAACTTTCTACTATTATCTCAAAAAAATCAGCACTTTCTAAAGAAGGTGCTGATTTCAGTTATTTTTAAAATATAATTGAGAAACTCCTGTAACAGGACTAAGTTGCTTATTCACAATAAAGAAATAATCACATGCTGTCCATTTACCCTACCAAGGTCACATTTTCTATATTTCCTTCAATATCTGCCCTGACTTCTACCGCATGCCCAGCAAAAATATCCTCTTTATCTCCATAATAAAGAGTCAAATCCCCCGCTTCGCTGATAGACAGTTCCCCCAGATACAAGGAATTATAAAAATAGTCCTCTGTTAATACTTCGGCATCTCCGTCTGAAGCTAGCCAGTCCTCTGCTGTTTCCCACATCTCTTTTACTATAACGTCTCGGATTTCAGAGTCTCTTCGGTCAATATCCCTGACAAATGTTTTCAAGTAGCCAAATGATTTTGGTGGTAAGCTGGCATCTTCATTTGCATCCAACATCACGCTAACCCTGCTTCCCGCAAGATCCATACTTCCCTCAAACCATGAATAAGCTCTATTTAAAGTGAATTCGCCTATAGAATCTTTGATGACGACTGGTTTAACATATTCTGCAATCAGAGCTTCTAATCTACTATCCGACTGCCCATCTTCAATGTATTCCAGCAGACGATAACAGTTATTCGCTACTGCTGCCATATAAGGTTCTAATTGCCTTTGTGGTCTTTTCTGACATTTGATGTGATGAATCTGATAGGGCTCGAAACTATAGCTATAGAGCAAGCCCTTTTCTTCATATTCCTCTGGACTCACCAACCACTCCAAACGTCCCTCTATTTCCGAGAACTCCTTTGTCCCCACATTCACACTTGCTACAAAATGAACCGAAGGCAACTTCCATCCATTCTTTAAAACAGTCGCACCTCCCACATTTTGCAAAGTGATAATCAAGAGTTCAACGACTTCACCACAAAATTCTTTTTCAAAGTCATCAATGGTTTTCTCAAATGTTTTTTTCAAACTATTCATCATAGTGTTCTCACCTTCTACTAAAATAAAAATACTTGATTTTCAGTCAACTTCAGTTTGATTATAGCATAACTTTGAAAACATTTTGACTTAGAACAACAAAAAGAAGCCTCAACCTTATGAGTTTTCAGCTTCTTTTTCTATTAGTTCATTGATACGTGAACGTGATCATAGTGGTTTTCGGTTACGCTACCACGGTCTGGCATTGGATTCCACGTGTAGGCTGGTCCATATTTACTATCATATGGAGCGTAGAAACGTTGTTTCCAGATGATGTAGTTGATACCACGGCTAGCCATATTTTTGACTGCATATTCTGCAATTTGATCTCCGAGTGCTGAACTCACTGGAACCATAAAGTCGATGGCCAAACCTTTACCATGGTCCCCACTGTCACCAGGACGGTAGCCACTAAAAGATGTAATTCCAAACAAGTTGGCTACTTCTTCTTTAAAGGCCGCTGTTTGTGGTTGAAGACCAGCATTCTCAGACTTAGCTACAGCAAGTCCTGCATAGTCAGGAGCCGCTGGAGCAGCATACGTTCTTGAAGGAGTTTGGCTTTGCTCTGCTTGATAAGTCGAAGTTGCAGTGTCAGAAGTTGCTGTTGATGCTGCTTCTTCTGTTGCACTTGTTCCTGTTGTATCAGCAGGTGTTTCAGTTGCTGGAGCAGCTGCTACTGGGGCTTCTGCTGGAGTTGTTGCTGCCGTTTCTTCGGTAGCTGGAGTCGCTGCTTGTGGAGCTTCTTCAACTGGACTAGTTGTTTCTGCTACTGGTGCTTCCGCTGGAGTCGTTTCAGCTGTTTCTTCAGCTACAGATGTTTCTGTAGATGGTGTCTCTTCAGCAACTGTCGCTGTCTCAGAAACTTCTGAACTTGGCGCTACTTCTGCTGGTTTTTCAGTCTCTGTTGCAGTTGGAGCTTCCTCAATTGGTTGAGAAAGGTCTTCTACTTGAACTGTTTGTTCATCGACTGTCACTTGATTCGTCGTCAAATCAGCTGTCGCAGTCGTCACTTCTTCACTAGCATCTGATTGAGGAGCTTGGATTTCAACTTCCGTTACCTCTTCTGCCTCATTAACAGTTGTAGTGAGGACAGTATCTGGGAAAATCAAGTCCATATTGGTGATTTTGTTCAAATTAGCAAGAACCGTCACATCTACTCCCAAAGCTTCTGCAATCGTGCTCAGGGTATCACCATACTGAACTGTATAGCTGTTTTTGTTTTCGTTTTTCGTCACGTCATTTTGGATTTGCTCAACGCTACGTGCTGTCCAAGAGATTTCTTGAGCTTTAGCTCCTAATGCGGGAGCAAGAGATAAGGCTACTGTTGAGGCTAAAATAATTCTTTTCTTCATTCGTTCATATTCCTTTCAAATGAGTACCTGTCTATCATAACACAAAAAAAGCAGAAAAAAAGCCCTCTCGGGCCTATTTAACAGAACTGTCTATTCCTTGTAACAAACTCGATTACTTGAAATAGTTTGTTAGGTTTCTGTCACAAAACTGACACAATCTTCTCGTCCCCAATCCTCAGAAATATGAGGAATATCTGCTAACTCTTGAATCCTGTGATTCCCTTCATAAGAAGACTCTAAAAAGTTGATGCTTTGAAGGCCACTATTCTGGGCAAATTCCACATCCAAAGTCCGGTCTCCTATATAGTAGGTGTTCTCAGAATCCAACTCATACTTGTCTAGCAGATAGGTCGCCGCTTCTGGACTGGGCTTGCGCGCAAAGCCACTCTGACTGGTTAAAATCTCTTTGAAATAGGATTCCAACCCCAGGTCTCTGAGAATGGCAAAAGCATTGCCCCCCTTATGAGTATAGACAAACTGCTGAATCCCTGCTTCGTCTGCCCAAGATAGCACTTCACGCGCACCTGGCATCAAAACTACCTGGGCATTTTTCTCAGCCAGACTTTGGGCACGCACCTGATTGAGTACTTCCGCATCCAGATTTCTCTCTTCTGCCACCTTCTCCAGCAAATCCTGCACAGAAAACTTGAGGATAAACTCTCTCACTTTCTCCTTATCATAAGGAATAGAAAACTGAGCAAAGGTCTCCTTAATCCCTGACAAAATCGCTTCGTATGAGTCCAATAAAGTCCCGTCTAAATCCCAAATAAAGGCTATTTTTTGCATCTCCTATCCTTTCAAGATCATATAACGCTGGTAACGGTGACGTAGAAATAACCAACGGAAACCATTATCCAAGAGAGTCCCTGCCCAAATACCAGGCAAGCCCCAACCAAGAACAATGCCCATCAGATATCCTGTTCCAATGCGGATACACCACATCCCAATACTTGTTGCATAAAAGGGGAGGCGAGCATTCCCCAAACCCTGCCAAACTGCAGTATAGATGACTGTTCCTATCGTCATGGGAGTCCCCAATAGAGAAAACAGTGCCACCAAAACGCTCGCTTCGACCGCTACAGGATCGGTCGTATAGAGATGAGTCAATGGTGTCCCCAAGGCATAGATACTGAGAGTTAAGGGCAACATGAGAAGCAGGGAAAGCCAAAAGGTTTGCTTGCTCAAATCATCTACTCTTTCCCAGTTATCCTCTCCAACTGCTCGAGCTACCTGCATGACCGTCGCCGTAGCGACGCCAAAGGCAGGCATATAGTTAAACTGGGTCAAGACTTCTCCGACTGCATTCCCCGCTACTGCCTCCGTCCCAAAAGAAACAACCAAGGCAATAATCACTACATCTCCAGCCCGCATCATGAGACGTTCTCCAGCTGCTGGCAAAGCCAAAGTCAATAGTTCCTTATCTAAACCAAAAGTCGGTTTCTCAAAAGGCAGCTTTAATTGCGACCACAAAATCACAAGACCGACTAAGCGAGACAAGATAGTCCCCCAAGCAACACCCGCTATCCCCATATCAAGGACAAAAATAGCTAGACTGGAAAAGAGAATATTCAAGGCATTGGATAAAAGACTGACATAGAGGGGGAGACGAGGATTATGCGTTGCACGAATCAAGGCTCCTAAACTGGTCATTAATCCCAAGAGAACAATCAATCCACCCACCAAAGATAGATAGAGTCCTCCACTTTCGGCCACATCCTGTTCAGTCCCCAAAAGTCCTATCATCTCTTGTCCAGCGAAGATAGACAAAGCTCCTAAAAGGAGACTTAATAGTAAAGTAATCTTCAACGCCTCAGTCACATGATAGGCAAGCTTAGACTGATCCTTCTGCCCCAAACTTTTTGAAATAACGCTGGAAATAGCAGCTCCCAAAGCGATGAAAATCGCCTGGTAAATCGTGATAATATTGCCAGCCACTGAAACACCCGAAATAGCGATTAAGCCCAAGTGAGCGACCAAGTAACTGTCCACCATCCCCATGAGCATCTGTAAAAAGTTTTCACCCATAGCTGGCAAGGCAATGTTGAGAATGTCCTTATTTTTTCTAAACAATCTGTTCTCCTGATGAAAAGAAACTCAGTTGGTTTCCCAACCGAGTTTACTCCCTCTGTCTTAAAGTCCTAGATAAGTCTCCACCGCTGCTTGCATGTCAGCAGCTGCCACTGTTGTTTTATGACGAACCGGAGCTGTTTCAAGGCCATCAACCGCTGGTGGCACTGCCACTCCTGAAATGTCATGTAATTGAGCCAAGGCTTCAAAGTCAGTCAAGCCTGCTTTTCCTGTTACCGCTTCTACGGCAACCACTGGGAACTTGTAGGGACTAGCAGTTGAAGCAATCACTGTCTTAGTCGCATCCCCAGTAGCCGCTTGGTATTTTCTATAAACAGCTGAGGCAACCGCCGTATGTGGATCCTCGATATAGGCATCTGTATCATAAACACGTTTAATTTCTGCCGCAGTTTCTTCCTCAGTCGCATATTCAGCTGCAAAGAGTTCCAGAATCGCTGCATCAAAGTCTGTCAATTCATATTGTCCTTGTGTACTCAAAGCATTCATGAGTTCAGCTGTCTTAACCGCATCATTCCCCAAAAGATGGAAAATTAAACGCTCTAAGTTTGAAGATACTAGGATATCCATAGATGGGCTAGTCGTTACCTTAAACTCACGTTTCTTATCGTAAACACGTGTTTTGAAGAAGTCTGTCAAGACATTGTTGTCATTTGAAGCACAGACTAATTTACCAACTGGCAGACCAATTTGCTTGGCATAAAAGGCAGCCAAGATATTTCCAAAGTTTCCAGTTGGTACTGTGAAGTTGACCTTTTCACCAGCCACAATCTCACCAGACTTGACCAACTGAGCGTAGGCATAAACATAATAAACAATCTGTGGTACCAAACGACCAATGTTCATAGAGTTAGCTGATGAAAATTGCAGTTTATTGGCAGCCAATTTTTCACGAAGAGCTACATCGTTAAACATATGTTTCACATTTGTTTGTGCATCATCAAAGTTTCCATCAATAGCGATAACATGAGTATTGTCGCCAGTCTGAGTAGTCATTTGCAACTCTTGTACCTTGCTGACACCATCTTTTGGATAAAAGACGATAATCTCAGTTCCAGGCACATCCGCAAACCCTGCCATAGCAGCTTTTCCAGTATCACCAGATGTCGCTGTCAAAATGACAATCTTGTTCTCCAAACCATGCTTTTTAGCGGCTGTCGTCATAAAGTATGGCAAGATAGACAAGGCCATATCTTTAAAGGCAATCGTTGAACCATGGAACAATTCCAAGTTGTATTGCCCATCCAGTTTCACCAATGGCGCAATAGCTGGAGTATCAAACTTGCTATCGTAGGCATTGTTGATACAGTAGTCCAACTCCTCAGCCGTAAAGTCATCTAAAAATGCTGATAAAACTAATTTAGCCACTTCTTGGTAAGAAGCATCTTTTAATGTGTCAAAGTCCAAATCCACCTTTGGATAAGTAAGCGGAGTAAACAGACCACCATCCGTCGCCAAACCTTGCAAAATAGCTTGGCTGGCAGTTACTGTATTATTGGCATCACGCGTTGATTGATAAACTAATGTCATGAATCTCTATCCTTTATCTATAGTCTCTTCCATTATATCACGATTTTTCAGAAAATTCTCCCTTTATAAGAGAAATTATAATCCCAATTCTTTCTTCAAAGGCTCTAAATAAACCATTTCTTGCTTATCTCTTTTCTCCAGTCCTTCCTCAGCTAGGATGAGTAAGTCTTTAGAAAACTCGAGAACCGCAGCTTCTTCTTCATCTGTGAGTTGTTTTTTAGAAAATTGTCGTCTTAAAAGCTTATAATCACGACCAAATGTGGTAAAAAATGGTGCAGATTGCAAGTAAGCTTCTAACTTGTCTAAATTGAGCAACAAACCCAAATGAAAAGCCGCCACAGCAAAGGTACGATTCAAGGGTTGCGTACAGACACTACGAAACTCAACTGTTCCTCGAGTCGTTAAGTCTTGGTACTGGTAACTACGATGAGTTTGGAAATCCTCCTCCTGAGGATGAATTAACACCTCATCCCCATTAAGGGTAAATGCTTGGATTTCAGGTGTAGCCAAATAGTCCCTAGCCTGAATCGGATAAAAATAATAGGTCTGCCCACCACGCTCCGCAGTAAAAATCGCAGAATGATCTAGATAATCAAAAAAATCATTCTCATCTTTGAAGAGTCTGGCATTGACGCCTACATTTTCAGGATAAATCCCGTGCATGGATTCTTCCCAAAAAATATCCCTTGAAATCTTAGTATCCCAATCTTCCCCTGAAAACTCAGAATTGGCAAATAAAAAGGCTTTTGCAGCTTCAATTTGCGTAAAAGCATTGATAACCCGCAAGTAGTTGGACTTTGAAACGTCCAGTTGAACCTGACTTCCACAGATAAAGGCACCATACTCAGGGAAATGATGTAAATCTGATTTAGTTACATTTCTACTCAAATTCAGATAATCCATCAACATCTGATAGCGGGGATAAGCCACTGGACAATTCTCATTTTTATCCCAGTTGGGATGAATGCCGCAGCCAACAATAGCATGGTTAGCTTCACCCAACTTATTCTGAATCGTAGCCATATAGAAGTTAAAGCGTTCTTCTACCTCTTGGATAGATTCGGCCTTTCCGAATGCAAACTCAATCGTCGTATAAGCAACCTCAAACAAGATCGTATCTTGGCTGACTGGATCAAGCAACTGAATTGGATTCCCAAAATCATCCACTTTTTCGATAGTGAAGCCCAATACTGATGGTAAATACCGAAAGAGATCCTTAACAACTTCACCATCTGTAGCTTCACCCTCTAAATTTACAATAGGATATTCTAACTCAATCCCAATAAATAAATCTGGGTTCTCTTTTATATTCTTTAAGTAACGTTTCTTTAGTAATTCAACAGACCGAGACATTAATCACCAAACTCTTTCATAATCAAAATAAATTGTGAATAAGTAATATTATACCAAAAATACACTAAAAATGATTAGAATAAGAAGAAAAAGATGATTCATCAGTTATCTGTACTTAAAGAAAAATATCAAAATCTTCACCAAATCAAAAAACAAGGTCCGAAAACCTTGTCTTTATTACTATACCGGCGGCCGGGGTCGAACCGGCACGTCCTTGCGGACACTGGATTTTGAGTCCAGCGCGTCTGCCAATTCCGCCACGCCGGCAAATAGTAACTGGGGTAGCTGGATTCGAACCAACGCATGAGGGAGTCAAAGTCCCTTGCCTTACCGCTTGGCTATACCCCAATAATATAAAATAGGCGAGTGATGGGGATCGAACCCACGCATGCCAGAGCCACAATCTGGTGTGTTAACCACTTCACCACACCCGCCATAATCATATTAACACGGGCAGTAGGAATTGAACCCACACTGAAGGTTTTGGAGACCTTAGTTCTACCTTTAAACTATGCCCGTAACTAAAGTAATGGAAGGGGAGGGATTCGAACCCCCGAACCCGAAGGAGCGGATTTACAGTCCGCCGCGTTTAGCCTCTTCGCTACCCTTCCAAGTTATAAATAAAATATGGCGCGAGACGGAATCGAACCGCCGACACATGGAGCTTCAATCCATTGCTCTACCAACTGAGCTACCGAGCCAAATTGCGGGAGCAGGATTTGAACCTACGACCTTCGGGTTATGAGCCCGACGAGCTACCGAGCTGCTCCATCCCGCGTTAATATAAAAAGGAGGATGTGGGATTCGAACCCACGCACGCTTTTACACGCCTGACGGTTTTCAAGACCGTTCCCTTCAGCCGGACTTGGGTAATCCTCCAATAAATAGTCCGTACGGGATTCGAACCCGTGTTACCGCCGTGAAAAGGCGGTGTCTTAACCCCTTGACCAACGGACCATATTTATAAATGGGCACGAGTGGACTCGAACCACCGACCTCACGCTTATCAGGCGTGCGCTCTAACCACCTGAGCTACGCGCCCA
>NZ_JALDUA010000008.1:0-5610 GCF_023109155.1 Streptococcus oralis
TGATTGTCATCACCATTCCACATGATGTTCCCTTGGTTTAGGAGACCAAATCCATTACTTTCCTGAAGGAGAGCCATAAATTCTTTACTTGATTGGTTATTACGGTATTGTTCTTTCAAACGAACCTTGATGGTCATCTGAGCTTTCTTCAATACCAAGTAATTATAGTTGGATCCTTTCGCAGGAACATCCGCAACCACGACACTTTGAGAATTACCTTCTGAATCATCTTGACTAACTACACGAGTGGTCCATTTTTCTCCATTTGGTCCAGTAGCTGAACTTTCAACTACTTCCAAACGGTAGTCAAGTGGGTCTGTCAACATGACGTTCTTTTCAAATTCGTAAGCTACGTTATTGAAGTTGTAATCAAGAGTATAGGTGAACTCTTCTGCCTTATCTGACAATTGTGCAGAATAGGCTTTTTTCTTTGTCAAACCAAGCGGATCATCAATTTCTCCCAAGTCATTACTATTATCTGCGTCGGTAATTCTCTTCGTGACACTTGGGTAACAGTACTCGAGTTTTTGAACTTCAACTTCTTCATTACGTCCACCAATCTTACGGGTTGTAAAGTCACCCGTCTTGAAGACACCCGTCAATTCAGGGACTGTAATTATTTCATTCGTTGGTTTGTAATCCTCTGGCGGATCAACTTCATCCTCTTCATTCGTTTCAGGAGCACGAGCTTCCTTACTCAAATCATAGTCGAAATTGTTATCTCCAGGGTTGAAGACACTATCGGGTACATAGATTGTGACATTGTCACCTTCTTGATTGATTCTACCACGAATTTGTTTGGATGGATCTGTGACTTTTTCAACAACAGTCTTGCCATTGATTCGAACAGCATCAACCTTATATCCAGGTGTAACAGTGAACTCACCTTTGATGTCCTCCTTAATCAACGCAGCAGCTACAGATTCTAAAATCTTTTGTGAGAACACATCAATGTTATTTTGTTCATTAACATAGAAAGAAACGTTCTTCCCGTTCACAACTTTGTCTGGTGAAGCCATCGATTGAAGAGCATCATGGAAAATTCCTTGAACTGAACGGTTGTCCCCAATATTGATAGTGTTACCAAAGCCATTCAGATAAGCTGGACCATATTGATAATATTTTTCAGTGAAGTTATCAACACGTTCCCAGAAACCTACAACGACAGAACCTTCTGATCCAACAGCTGCTTTCAGCTGATCACCAGCATCTCTCAACTCCTTGGCACGACTTGTAATATCTTGAGCCGCTTCTGGATAACTATTTACTCCCCAAGCACGTTGGATATCCCATGTTCTTGTATAGCTCTTATCCATTACAACTGTGCTAGATCCTGGCAGACGGTAACCATTGGCTACCCCATCCGTTACCAGGAGGAATACGGTCTTACGACCGTTTTCCATATTGCCCTTGACATGGTTATACTGAGCGATTGTATCTTCGATCGCAGGGACTGTTGGGGTTCCACCATCAACTGCAATATTATCAATAAAGTTATGAACTTTATTTTGATCACTTGTTAAGCCGCTATTTCCATAGGTATAGTGTTTACCAGTTGTGTTTGGATCTGTATATGTATCTGTAGGGTTGCCACTGAAATCGTTATTATTAAAGTAACGCACCTGATCCAAACCTTGGTAAGATGCTACGAAAACTCGGTCAGTTGTCCGAGGGTCGTCAGTCTTAACGAGATAAGGATTTGTCTCATCATATTTTTCTGGGCTAACATATGTTGTCAAACGTTTAAGAGCACGTTTGACACTCGGAATAGTTGATCGGAATGATCCACTCGCATCTTGAAGGATAACTAAGTCGATCGGTTTACGTGGAACTGTCCACTGTGTTTTTTCTGTTTTCTTTACCTTACGATAACATCCATTCTGGATAATTTCTGTGTTCTCTCCTACTTGTCTTGCAGCCCCTTCATCAGCTGATGCACCTCGAGCAAGGAACAGTCCAGCCAATCCTAATGGCACAGAGAGAAACAGAATCATAAACAGAATGGAGACCTTTTTAATGAAATCTCTCATAGTTTTCTCTGAAATCCTATTGCGATTTCTTCTTCCTCCTTTATTCTGAAATAGATGTATGTCAGTCTAGCAGTTCTTGTAACTCTTTCGAGGAATTTTCAGCAGTGGTATGATTTACTAATGCATTCTTTACCAGTTGCTGTTTTGTCACAAGATACATACTTGGTATGGTTTGAACCTGTAAAAGATCGGCTGCGGACTGATCTTCGTCATAATAATACAGGAAAGTATATCCTTTTTCTTTGATATACTGATCAGCAGTTTCCTTTGTTTCTTTTCCTGGTTCGTTCATATTCAGAAGAACAAAATGAATTTGATCTCCATACTTTTCATACATCTGCTGAACAATGGGTAGTTGTTTCTAACAACGAGGACACCAACTAGCCCATTCGCCAACTAATATAGGTTTATCTTACAGTCCTGAACTAGCAATCAATTTTCCATCTTGAGAGGTCGTTTAAAATTCTGGAAGTTGTTGACCTTTTAAACTCAAAGTTGAATTGTTCTCATCACTTGAAGTTGATTGCAAAACTGAAGATGCACCTATATCTTCATCCTTAATGGGTCTAGTGATATAAATTAAACCCACCGTTAAACCTATGGTGACTTCCATCTCTTAAAACAGAAACTACCATCTGTCTTTTTTACACAAAATCTCCTTTCTTATAATAGTAAAATATCATGAATAAGTTTCAAGTAAATAATATATCAACCTATAAAGACGAGAGCTAAACCTCATTCATGTCAAATGATATTTTATCATTTACTAATTAGTATTTCAAGAAATATGTTGTCAAATTGTAAATTTTTTTTAGAATGTTAAAAACCTACTGTTTCATACATTAGAGAGATTTTTGAGATAGAATTACTGGGATCTTATTCTGAGTTTTTTCAGAATATTATTACTTTTTAATCAGCCCAACTAATAATCCATTTTTGCGTCATTTACTATGTTATATATACCAAAAACAACATCAAAATCCATCTAAATATTTGCAATAATAAAAAAGATTGCCCAATCAGACAATCTTTTTTATGTTCTTAATACAAATCAAGATAATTATCAACTTCCCATTGTGAAACAAAGGTCGCATAGCTAGCCCACTCGATACGCTTCGCTTCAAGGAAGCTAGTGTAGATGTGTTCACCTAGGGCTGCCTTGACCACTTCATCTTCTGTCAAAGCTTTCAAGGCGTTATGAAGAGTTGATGGAAGATCAGTAATTCCAGCTTCCTTACGCTCTTCTGCTGTCATGATGTAGATATTTTCTTCGATAGGAGCTGGTGCTTCGATTTTGTTTTCAATACCATGCAAACCAACTTCCAAAAGAACAGCCATAGCGATGTATGGGTTTGCCATTGGGTCCACCGAACGCAACTCGAGACGAGTTCCCATACCACGTGAAGCTGGTACGCGCACAAGTGGCGAACGATTACGACCAGCCCAAGCAATGTAAACAGGCGCTTCATAACCTGGAACCAAACGTTTGTATGAGTTAACTGTTGGGTTCATGATGGCAGTATAGTTGTAAGCATGCTTGATCAAACCACCAAGGAAATGGTAGGCTGTTTCAGACAACTGCATTCCTTTTGGATCATTTGGATCAAAGAAGGCATTGTTTCCTTCTGCATCAAACAAGGACATATTACAGTGCATACCTGATCCAGCGATACCAAATTTTGGTTTCGCCATAAAGGTTGCGTAAAGACCGTGTTTGCGAGCAATGGTTTTAACAACGAGTTTAAAGATTTGAATCTTGTCACAGGCACGGAGGACTTCATCATACTTGAAGTCAATTTCATGTTGTCCAACCGCAACCTCGTGGTGACTCGCTTCTACTTCAAATCCCATTTTGGTCAAGACATTCACAATTTCACGACGTGTATTGTCCGCAAGGTCAGTAGGCGCCAAATCAAAGTAGCCACCCTTGTCATTTACTTCAAGTGTTGGATCCCCATTTTCATCCAACTTAAATAGGAAGAATTCTGGTTCTGGACCAAGGTTGAAAGATTTGAATCCTACTTCTTCCATATGACGAAGTGCACGCTTCAGATTACCACGAGGGTCACCTGCAAAGGGTTCGCCTTCTGTTGTATAGACATCACAGATCAAACCTGCAACACTTCCATTTTCATCTCCCCAAGGGAAGACTGTCCATGTATCCAAGTCTGGGTACAAGTACATATCTGACTCATTGATACGTACAAAACCTTCAATAGAAGAGCCATCAAACATGGCTTTGTTTGACAAGACCTTATCTAACTGTTCATCTGTAGCAGGAATTTCGACGTTTTTCATGGTTCCCAGAATATCTGAAAACATGAGACGGATAAAGGTAACATTTTTTTCCTTGACTTCACGACGAATATCTGCAGCTGTGATTGGCATGGGTTTTCTCCTTAATATATATGACTACTTGCGATTGCCTAACCGCGACCAAAGGGTGACCGTACTGAAGCAAAGCGCCCCTGCTGGAGGAGTTCATTGTGAAGTGCACGACGCACTTCCGTCTGACTCACGGCTTTCTTGGACTTCGCCTCGCGTTCAGCATATTTTTTCTTAATCGCAGCAATATTATGACCTTCAGAGATATAATCTTTGATTTCAAGCAGACGATCCATGTCATTCAACGAATACATGCGACGGTTCCCTTCGTTTCGATCAGGTTTGATCAACTCTTGATCTTCATAATAACGAATCTGACGCGCCGAGAGATCGGTCAATTTCATAACACTGCCGATAGGAAAAACAGCCATATTTCGGCGAAATTCTCTTTCCTTCATTTACAATTTCCTTCTTCCTGTCTATTATAGTCTAAAAAAAGACATACGTCAACGAATAATGTCATAAAATGTAACATTATTTTCTTTTTTTCTCCCAAAAGAGTTTCAGTTGCTCAATATCATAATTTACAAGGATTGCAACAAAAACTCCCATAAATGTTTCAAATACGCGCGCAAACACGTACAAAAATGTTTCTCCGCTTGGTATTGATAGGGTAATAATCAACATAGCCGCCACACCACCGATAACTCCTGCCTTGTTGTTCATGGCGACATTTGTCATAATGGTTAACATGGTGCAAATCGGAACAACTAGTAAGGTTACCCAAAAGGCTCCATGAAATAAAGTGTTTAAGAGGAAAAAGACAAGGGCGTAAAAACCGCCAATGCTATTTCCTAAGATACGCGAAGTTCCAAAATGGACACTCTTATCAAAGCTCTCTCGTAAACTGAAGACCGCTGTTAGTGCTCCGATTTGAAGCCCCTTCCAGCCAAAAAAACCAAAAATCAAGAGAACTATAAATACGGCAATCCCCGTTTTGAAAGTTCGCATACCAAGCTTGAACTGTGACTTATCAAATTTATATTTTTTAAAATAACTCATAATCTCAACTTTCTACTACCATTTTAACATAAATTAGTTGATTTTATGAGTGAAAATCAATAGGAAGCGTTTTTAATTTAGGGGTACAAAAAAGAGGAAACAAAGTTCCTCTTTTTTATTTAACTTTTAGAGCTTACTTGCTTTCATCTTCTTTCCGTTTCAACTGACCAAGTCCTAAAACTCCTACTAAAGC
>NZ_JALDUA010000009.1:0-5157 GCF_023109155.1 Streptococcus oralis
CTGTGTTCGGCATGGGTACAGGTGTATCTCCTAGGCTATCGTCACTTAACTCTGAGTAATACCTACTCAAAATTGAATATCTATCAAATACCAAGAAAACCTCACACTTCGTATTCTCAGTTACTTTGGATAAGTCCTCGAGCTATTAGTATTAGTCCGCTACATGTGTCGCCACACTTCCACTTCTAACCTATCTACCTGATCATCTCTCAGGGCTCTTACTGATATAAAATCATGGGAAATCTCATCTTGAGGTGGGTTTCACACTTAGATGCTTTCAGCGTTTATCCCTTCCCTACATAGCTACCCAGCGATGCCTTTGGCAAGACAACTGGTACACCAGCGGTAAGTCCACTCTGGTCCTCTCGTACTAGGAGCAGATCCTCTCAAATTTCCTACGCCCGCGACGGATAGGGACCGAACTGTCTCACGACGTTCTGAACCCAGCTCGCGTGCCGCTTTAATGGGCGAACAGCCCAACCCTTGGGACCGACTACAGCCCCAGGATGCGACGAGCCGACATCGAGGTGCCAAACCTCCCCGTCGATGTGAACTCTTGGGGGAGATAAGCCTGTTATCCCCAGGGTAGCTTTTATCCGTTGAGCGATGGCCCTTCCATACGGAACCACCGGATCACTAAGCCCGACTTTCGTCCCTGCTCGAGTTGTAGCTCTCGCAGTCAAGCTCCCTTATACCTTTACACTCTGCGAATGATTTCCAACCATTCTGAGGGAACCTTTGGGCGCCTCCGTTACCTTTTAGGAGGCGACCGCCCCAGTCAAACTGCCCGTCAGACACTGTCTCCGATAGGGATAACCTATCCGGGTTAGAGTGGCCATAACACAAGGGTAGTATCCCAACAACGTCTCCTTCGAAACTGGCGTCCCGATCTCATAGACTCCTACCTATCCTGTACATGTGGTACAGACACTCAATATCAAACTGCAGTAAAGCTCCATGGGGTCTTTCCGTCCTGTCGCGGGTAACCTGCATCTTCACAGGTACTAAAATTTCACCGAGTCTCTCGTTGAGACAGTGCCCAAATCATTACGCCTTTCGTGCGGGTCGGAACTTACCCGACAAGGAATTTCGCTACCTTAGGACCGTTATAGTTACGGCCGCCGTTTACTGGGGCTTCAATTCATACCTTCGGATTACTCCTAAGCACTCCTCTTAACCTTCCAGCACCGGGCAGGCGTCACCCCCTATACATCATCTTACGATTTAGCAGAGAGCTGTGTTTTTGATAAACAGTTGCTTGGGCCTATTCACTGCGGCTGACTTAAAGTCAGCACCCCTTCTCCCGAAGTTACGGGGTCATTTTGCCGAGTTCCTTAACGAGAGTTCTCTCGCTCACCTGAGGCTACTCGCCTCGACTACCTGTGTCGGTTTGCGGTACGGGTAGAGTATGTTTAAACGCTAGAAGCTTTTCTTGGCAGTGTGACATCACTAACTTCGCTACTAAACTTCGCTCCCCATCACAGCTCAATGTTATAGATATAAGCATTTGACTCATATCACACCTCACTGCTTAGACAGACACTTCCATTCGTCTGCTTTAGTTAGCCTACTGCGTCCCTCCATCACTACATACTCTAGTACAGGAATATCAACCTGTTGTCCATCGGATACACCTTTCGGTCTCTCCTTAGGTCCCGACTAACCCAGGGCGGACGAGCCTTCCCCTGGAAACCTTAGTCTTACGGTGGACAGGATTCTCACCTGTCTTTCGCTACTCATACCGGCATTCTCACTTCTATGCGTTCCAGCACTCCTCACGGTATACCTTCTTCACACATAGAACGCTCTCCTACCATACCTATAAAGGTATCCACAGCTTCGGTAAATTGTTTTAGCCCCGGTACATTTTCGGCGCAGGGTCACTCGACTAGTGAGCTATTACGCACTCTTTGAATGAATAGCTGCTTCTAAGCTAACATCCTAGTTGTCTGTGCAACCCCACATCCTTTTCCACTTAACAATTATTTTGGGACCTTAGCTGGTGGTCTGGGCTGTTTCCCTTTCGACTACGGATCTTAGCACTCGCAGTCTGACTGCCGACCATAATTCATTGGCATTCGGAGTTTATCTGAGATTGGTAATCCGGGATGGACCCCTCACCCAAACAGTGCTCTACCTCCAAGAATCTTTATGTCGACGCTAGCCCTAAAGCTATTTCGGAGAGAACCAGCTATCTCCAAGTTCGTTTGGAATTTCTCCGCTACCCACAAGTCATCCAAGCACTTTTCAACGTGCCCTGGTTCGGTCCTCCAGTGCGTCTTACCGCACCTTCAACCTGCTCATGGGTAGGTCACATGGTTTCGGGTCTACGACATGATACTAAGGCGCCCTATTCAGACTCGGTTTCCCTGCGGCTCCGTCTCTTCAACTTAACCTCGCATCATATCGTAACTCGCCGGTTCATTCTACAAAAGGCACGCTCTCACCCATTAACGGGCTCGAACTTGTTGTAGGCACACGGTTTCAGGTTCTATTTCACTCCCCTCCCGGGGTGCTTTTCACCTTTCCCTCACGGTACTGGTTCACTATCGGTCACTAGGGAGTATTTAGGGTTGGGAGATGGTCCTCCCAGATTCCGACGGGATTTCACGTGTCCCGCCGTACTCAGGATACTGCTAGGTACAAAGACTATTTTAAATACGAGGCTATTACTCTCTTTGGCTGATCTTCCCAAATCATTCTTCTATAATCTTTGAGTCCACATTGCAGTCCTACAACCCCGAAGAGTAAACTCTTCGGTTTGCCCTCCTGCCGTTTCGCTCGCCGCTACTAAGGCAATCGCTTTTGCTTTCTCTTCCTGCAGCTACTTAGATGTTTCAGTTCACTGCGTCTTCCTCCTCACATCCTTAACAGATGCGGGTAACAGGTAGTACCTGTTGGGTTCCCCCATTCGGAAATCCCTGGATCATCGCTTACTTACAGCTACCCAAGGCATATCGTCGTTTGTCACGTCCTTCTTCGGCTCCTAGTGCCAAGGCATCCACCGTGCGCCCTTATTAACTTAACCTTATTTTTTGACCTTTCAGTCATAAACTCTTTTAATACTACAGCGTTTCGGTTTATTTTCTTGTTACTATTTGATATAGATATTCAATTTTCAATGTGCATTACTTGGTGATCTCTCACCAATGGAGCCTAGCGGGATCGAACCGCTGACCTCCTGCGTGCAAAGCAGGCGCTCTCCCAGCTGAGCTAAGGCCCCACAAGACCTCTCAAGACTAAACAAGACCAATGTGCAGTTCCTTATCCTTAGAAAGGAGGTGATCCAGCCGCACCTTCCGATACGGCTACCTTGTTACGACTTCACCCCAATCATCTATCCCACCTTAGGCGGCTGGCTCCTAAAAGGTTACCTCACCGACTTCGGGTGTTACAAACTCTCGTGGTGTGACGGGCGGTGTGTACAAGGCCCGGGAACGTATTCACCGCGGCGTGCTGATCCGCGATTACTAGCGATTCCGACTTCATGTAGGCGAGTTGCAGCCTACAATCCGAACTGAGACTGGCTTTAAGAGATTAGCTTGCCGTCACCGGCTTGCGACTCGTTGTACCAGCCATTGTAGCACGTGTGTAGCCCAGGTCATAAGGGGCATGATGATTTGACGTCATCCCCACCTTCCTCCGGTTTATTACCGGCAGTCTCGCTAGAGTGCCCAACTGAATGATGGCAACTAACAATAGGGGTTGCGCTCGTTGCGGGACTTAACCCAACATCTCACGACACGAGCTGACGACAACCATGCACCACCTGTCACCTCTGTCCCGAAGGAAAACTCTATCTCTAGAGCGATCAGAGGGATGTCAAGACCTGGTAAGGTTCTTCGCGTTGCTTCGAATTAAACCACATGCTCCACCGCTTGTGCGGGCCCCCGTCAATTCCTTTGAGTTTCAACCTTGCGGTCGTACTCCCCAGGCGGAGTGCTTAATGCGTTAGCTGCGGCACTAAACCCCGGAAAGGGTCTAACACCTAGCACTCATCGTTTACGGCGTGGACTACCAGGGTATCTAATCCTGTTTGCTCCCCACGCTTTCGAGCCTCAGCGTCAGTTACAAGCCAGAGAGCCGCTTTCGCCACCGGTGTTCCTCCATATATCTACGCATTTCACCGCTACACATGGAATTCCACTCTCCCCTCTTGCACTCAAGTTAAACAGTTTCCAAAGCGTACTATGGTTAAGCCACAGCCTTTAACTTCAGACTTATCTAACCGCCTGCGCTCGCTTTACGCCCAATAAATCCGGACAACGCTCGGGACCTACGTATTACCGCGGCTGCTGGCACGTAGTTAGCCGTCCCTTTCTGGTAAGATACCGTCACAGTGTGAACTTTCCACTCTCACACTCGTTCTTCTCTTACAACAGAGCTTTACGATCCGAAAACCTTCTTCACTCACGCGGCGTTGCTCGGTCAGACTTCCGTCCATTGCCGAAGATTCCCTACTGCTGCCTCCCGTAGGAGTCTGGGCCGTGTCTCAGTCCCAGTGTGGCCGATCACCCTCTCAGGTCGGCTATGTATCGTTGCCTTGGTGAGCCGTTACCTCACCAACTAGCTAATACAACGCAGGTCCATCTGGTAGTGATGCAATTGCACCTTTTAAGCAAATGTCATGCAACATCTACTATTATGCGGTATTAGCTATCGTTTCCAATAGTTATCCCCCGCTACCAGGCAGGTTACCTACGCGTTACTCACCCGTTCGCAACTCATCCAGAGAAGCAAGCTCCTCCTTCAGCGTTCTACTTGCATGTATTAGGCACGCCGCCAGCGTTCGTCCTGAGCCAGGATCAAACTCTCATTAAAAGTTTGAGTTCTCACTCATTTCTGTCACTGACAGATTTATTGTTTTTTCATTGTTCAGTACTATAACCTTAGTTATAGTGCCCTGCACATTGGTTCGTCTTGTTCAGTTTTCAAAGGTCTTTGTCACTCATTCTCTCGAGCGACAACTATATTAGTATATCACAGCTACCTGCCTCTGTCAACAGATTTTTTAAACTTTTTTCAAGTTTTTTTAACCGCAATACACCATAGTCCGTACGGGATTCGAACCCGTGTTACCGCCGTGAAAAGGCGGTGTCTTAACCCCTTGACCAACGGACCTTGAGCTTTTCAACTCTTTCTATTATACCTACTTTT